>NZ_JBEPLZ010000009.1:0-248581 GCF_040545455.1 Enterocloster citroniae
CCCCAAGGTCTTAAAACCATTAATATCTGCAATTTTCAAGGTTCGGTTGAGCCTATTTTTTAGACTCCGTTTTTCATAGATTACTTGACACTACCTTACAAGCGCTTGAACCAGTGCCTGCACTGTCCAATTATAACGCCACTTTCACAACTACCTTTTTTACTTCACATGGCCCGCCTGCCTGGCATCTCGGCTTATGAGCATCCTCTGGGGCAACCACGATCAGATCGCCTTCTTCCAGGAATACGCTGCCTGAAAATTCAGGCTCCTCATAGAAGATCAGGTCATTGGCCTCATTGCGCTCTTTTTCCACCAGTCCGTCTCTCTTACACACCCCGAACTGCTCCCTGCCGGATACCATGTACTGAATGTCAAAATATTTCTCGTGAGTCTCAAAGGAACCCTGGCTTGCAGGAAATGTGGTATATTCCTGTACATTGGCAACCACCGTATCACCCATGATCGGATAGCTTCCCGCTGCCAGGGACTTGATATCAGTCTCAGCCAGCCACTTATAGGCGCAGGTAAATTTTTCTTCCAGGTAATTGTACTTCTCAGCAATACTTACATTTGAAAAAAACATTGTCATGACCTCCTTGTCCGAACCATATGTTATTATCTGCTTGCAATATCTTCTGTTTCCATATTTCCCGCTGCAAGGGACTGGACCTGCGCCCAGATCGCCTCATCCACGCAGACACCGTCTGCCATGCTCTTTGCACGGGTGGTAACAGTGCGCTCGCCCGGGCAGGTCACGCGGCCGCCCTCCCGCTCCGGATGGCTTGCATCCGCCGCGGCCACACGTTTGTTGAGCATTGCCTGGATATCCTCCTTGTTTCCGAACAGATATGGGTCAAATGCAATAAAGATCTGGCAGCAGCCGGTACAGCTTCCGTTGTTCGCCTCATCCATGTCTGTTCCGCAGTTTCCGTTTGCCATAAGAGCCGCTGCCATGTCCAGGGCAATAGCCATTCCGCTGCCCTTCCAGTATCCGGTAGGCAGGATACGCTTGCTCTCCTCAATGGCTCCCGGATCGCTGGTCAGGTTGCCGTCCTTATCAAATCCGCCCGGGAAAGGAAGCTCCTTGCCGGCCAGACGGTAAACGCCCAGCTTACCGTAGGCATACTGGCTCATGGCCATATCCAGCACAATGGGTCCGTCTTCCCTTGGGATGGCGATGCAGAACGGATTGTTGCCAACTCCCGGCTCATCGCTTCCCCACAGAGGCATGCAGCTCTCAGTATTGATCCAGCTGATCCCCATGAATCCGGCCTCCGCCATACGCCATGCGTAGGTGCCGCCCCTCATCCAGTGAGTGGTATTCTTAAGGGATACACAGCCTATTCCGTGAACCTTTGCCAGTTCCATGGCGCGGTCAGCACAGTACAGGGCATTGGTGATGCCGATTCCAAGATGGCCGTCATAGTTCTCCACAGCGCCCTTTGCGCCCATTAACTCCGGCTTGCCTTCCAGGTTGATCCAACCCTTCTGCACATACTCTGCAAAGCGTGGAATACGGTTAAGCCCATGGCTCTCAACTCCGTCCGCGCTGGACTGGGTATGGATGGCGGAACATACCTCTGCCTGCTCCTCGCTCAGTCCCAGGTTTAAAAATGCAGTCTTTACAGTGTCTTTGACAGTATCATAGGGGATACGTAAACTCATAGTCCTTCTCCTTTAAACACATTTATATGATTGATTCTATGACCGATTCTATCCTTGCTCCGGATCAGTCCGGATCCGGCGCCTGTTCAGGTGCACATGGCTCAAGCCCGGCAAACTCCATCATTTCCTCGTAAAGGCCGCTGGCTTCTTCGGGGGAATAGCCGTATACAAGAAACACGTCCATGACATAGGGGGCATAGGGGATGCCCGTTATCTCTTTTGCAAATGCCATGGCCGCGATCTCGCTGAGTGCAATGATGGTGGAGTCATTGTGTACAGGGCCCAGGGACCACAACCTGATCTTTTCTGTCTTTGTATAGATCTCGTGCTTATATTTTTCTTCCACATTATGGAAGAGCTCATGGGCCAGCAAAAGCCTGCTTATGTTCAGCCCCTCCGTCAGGATCTCCCTGATCTCCGGCTTTTCCAGGAATTTCTTTGCCTTTTTCACCGCATCCATGTAGATGCATATGGTGTCCGGAACCCGGTATTCGGCAAAGAGCACCCGGTCCGTCTTCTCCGGATAGGTGGGGTAGGACACCTTCATGCCCATGGCCTTTGCTATCACCTCAGGATCGGAGCTTTTGTACTCCTCCATCACCTTCCTGGCATATTCCTGCCCGCAGGCCAGGGCCTGCTCCATCCAGCTGCGGCGCTGCTCATCTGTAAATTTTCCATTCAGCGGCTCCCTTGAGAACACATACCGGAACCACTCCACCGGTTCGATGGCGGCCAGGTCCCCCAGCATCCGGTCCAGAGGCCGCAGCGGAAAATGGGGACGCTCATAGCGTTTCGTCCCCTGTTTTCCGAACAGCCCGTCTGTTATGGGCTTTAAAGCTTTCTGAAACTCTTCCTTGTTCATAATAAATTAAATCTCCGTCACTGATGCCACAATGAGGATATCCTCATCAGGTTCCCTGTCACCCAGATCCAGATCCATCAACAGGTAGATCTGATCCAGGTCAACTGCGCTGTAATCGCCCACACGCGGTCCCACACATACGAAGAAGTCAGGTCTTATGACCGTATCGGTCTTAAACACAGCCTCATCCTTCCACATCTGCTCAACCACTTCCTTATAATCTGCGACCTTGCACTTCACAACATTACCATTGGAACACTGAACCTTGATAAATCCTTTCTTATCAACGATACGCAGCGGATGCCTGTCATCACGCAGACCCTGGTACACATAGAATTTATCAGTCATTTCCGCCAGCGCGATCTGGCTTACCTTTGGCCCAAAGTCCTGGGTGGCCAGTTCACATGCCTCTGCCTCATCACATTCCTTTAACAGGTCCGTGGTCTTAACCTCCGTAGAACCGGTTGCAATGGCAGTTACCTTACCGGTCTGGTTGTCGATCTCGATATGGACTTCAACCGTATCCGGTGATGCGCCGGAGCTTACAGCCATATCAGCCGCTTCCTTTTTAAGCTCCCTGATATCGTCCTGGGAAGGATTAGGGATTACACGCTCAACCACGTCACGCACCATGGAAAGGGCAACTCCGATGGAGGAGATAACCTCCGCATTCTCAGGAATGCTGTACTGAAGTCCCATCTTTCCTGCACAGTAGGGAACCAGGGATGCAGCTCCGCCCCCGCAGCCCACCAGCTTCATGCTCTCATGGTCAAGCTGATATTTCTCTGCCAATGCATTGATACATGCATTTACTTTTTCAAAATCCTTATCCAGGATCTGGGTGGCCAGTTCTTCCACTGTAATGCCCAGTTTATCCGCTACGGGCTGCATGGCCTTGCGGGCCGCATTGGCATTGCCGTGGGCAAAGTACTGCTCCTCGATCAGCCCCAGCACGTTAGCCGCACATGTATTGGTAAAGCAGATGCGCTTTCCATTCTTTAATCGGATGGTCACATAATCGTTCGGATCCCCCGGCTTGGGGCTTACCATTTCGATCTGCGGATCCTCGATCTCCTCCTCTGGAGTAAAGCATGCATACTCACAGCCTGCAATATGGGCAGAACGAGGACCAACGTCCACCACTGCCTTGTCACTGATACGCACCATGGAACCGCCTGCGCAGCCCAGGATACGCACATCCAGGGAACTGATGTAAGTGTCGTGCCCTCCGATCTGGGCATAGTCAACACCAGGACGGCCGTTCTTGATCACACCGATGTTGGTGGTGGTTCCGCCCACCTCAAAATAGATGGCATTGGAAGCACGCAGATACATCAGGGAACCCATAACGGAAGCAGCCGGTCCCGACAGTGCTGTCAGGATGGGACGCTTACGCATCTCACTGATTTCCATAACGCCGCCATCGCCTCTCATGATCATCAGAGGAACGGTAACGCCTGCCGCACGTACGGATGACTCGGTTGCATTGGCTGTCATCATCATTTTGGGCAGGATGGATGCATTGATTGCTGCAGTACGTGTACGGCGCGTAAGTCCGTACAGCTTTGTAATATCAGAAGCCATGGTAACCGGCACATTTTTCTTTTCCGCACAGCCATGGATCATCATTTCCTCATCCATGCTGTCCACACCAAAGGCCATGGAGGCAACAATTACCTGTGAGCCCTGGTTCAGTAATTCATCAATATTTTGGTTGATCACGTCTTCGGTCAGCATTTTCTTCTTGATAAAGGTATTGTATACCTTGATCATCCTGCCAACCTTTTCATCCAGAATAATGTCTTTAAGGGCCAGCTGGCGCTTTGCCAGAAATCCTTCCAGGCCGCCGCCTGCAACGCCGACCACGCCGACGCTTGCCACATCGCCTTCAATAAAAGCATTGGTAGCCTGAGTGGTAGAGTGGGCAACGAACACAACATCTTCTGGAGCGATGTTGTTCTCGCGCATACAATTCTGAAAGCTCTTTACAACACCGGCAGCAACGCCGCTCTTGTCGTCATGTGTAGTTTTAACCTGATTTTTTCCAATAATTTCATGGGTCTCATTATCCATTGCAACGCACTTGGTATAAGTGCCACCAACGTCAATCCCCATACGAACAGCTCTATGATTACGCTCTGCCATATTATCCATTCCTTTCACTCTACAATACTTTTCCAAGATTCTTTTGATCGTGGACCTTTATTACTGCTATAACGAAACATTTGTCGGGAGATATCCGGGCGCACATGATATACGCCCGGTTAAACAGAATATGCTTTTATTTTTTAAGAGAAATTCATTGTCAAATTGTAACTGTTCAGGACGGCTCATCTTCCTGACCTGAACTGTTACGTCAAATCTTAGATGAACCAAGCAGCTCCGAGTCCGCCTAACAGGATGAATACGGCAATATACTGGATCACACCTGTAAGGTAAGAGTTGGGAATTGATAGTTTCAGGAAGTCTCTGGATTCTACCTTGGTATAAGCAAGACCCCATGCAACCCATGACTGGGTGATACAGCTTCCGATATTAACAGTGATGGTTGGGATGGCAAATACGCCGTATAAAAATGGTACTGAGAAGGATGCAACATTAGATAACACACCCAGTGTAGCAGCACCACAGCCAACCAGTGTCATAGGTCCGCGGAACAGGCCCATGAAAAGCAGTACAGCAAATATTATACAAACAGCCAGTTCGCTCTTAGGCATTACATTTCCTAAGATCGCCTTGAAATAAGGAGATGCATAGGTAGCAACCTGGTTGAACATAGGCAGTGTAAGAAGGAAGCCTACCAGTGGAGCGGTATCAACCACACCATCATAGTAAAGCTTGTTAACCAGCTGACAGTTCTCTTTGAAGGATCCCTTCATCCTGCCGCAAAGGAACAGGGCCAGGAAACCAGCAATGATGAATCCGCCGATAACGGAGAAATCCAGCCAAATTTTCAGTACAACCGGTACGATTGGGAGGATCAATGTATACATTGGCGCATTCTTCTGGTCAGGAGAGGAATTACGGCTCTGAGCTGCCCATGAATGAACTGTCTTTGACTTCTTAAGGTAAACAGCAGCCAGTACAGTGGTTGCCACCAGCATGATGATCAGTGCTGCATAACCCCAGTGAGCCGCATACCATCCCAGTGTGAATTCAGGCATCTCATCAGGAGTGATGTAGAATGCACGGTACTGTGCAAAGTTAACAGGGTTCAGGTAGATACCTGCTGCAACAGATCCCATGAAAGAGAACATTGCAATTGCCTTTGGTACGCCAAGAGACATTAAAATAGGAAGTACGATAACGCCGATAGCGATAACAGGGCCAGCGCCGGTCATGGCGGTGAAGATCAGTGCTGTAACGATGTTTAACAGTGCGATGGTAACCATTGGCTTATCTCCGCCCAACTCAACGGTCTTACGGATCAGGGTAGATGCAATACCGGTATCCATCAGTACACGTCCAAACCATGCACCCCAGCAAACATTAACCAGTGTGGTACCCCAGCCTTCGGGAGCACTCTGGAAAATCTTGTTCAGGATAGACACCAGCTTTGTGTCTGTGCCTGCGCCAAACTGCAGAACAGGGTTTGCTTCAATGAATGCCTGGCTGGCGAACATGGTTCCTACCAGCGGCAGAACGGTCCAGACAACGGTAATCATCAAGAATCCGATCATCAGGTTGTGGCCTTTGATACAGTAGTATGCCAAGCCGAAGAAAGAAAGTAACAAAATTATACCAATAACGTATTCCATGGTATTCCTCCTCATATCTTTTTTTATTTTCCTACACGTGGAACTGCTTTGGGTTCCTGTTGCTTCAGGTCCCCTTCTCTCTCAAAACATCAGGATATTCTGGTTTCATCTCCCTTCATTATGTAATAAATATATTTCCATCCAGACCAGGCATACTCTGACCTTATCTGGAAAAGAACTGTGGATAGATTCCCTGGAGTGTATCCATGTTCCAGAGAATTGTGTTGAAATGGTTGGAACAGATCAGGGAAGCAGCTTCCGCATCCCCCCGCATAATGTTGTCAACCAGCAGGCGTCCCTCCACCTGGGTGTGTTCCCACCTGGTCAGGGAGGACATATAGACCTTAAAATTAAAGGTGCTGTACTGGAGATAGTTGACCCGCATCAGGTCACAGTCCATGGTCCTGAAATAATCCCATATATGCTCCTTGCCGCAAAAAGTGGACAGCAGGTAGCGCAGATGTTCATCCGCTGCCAGAAGTTCCAGCACCTCATTATCCCCTGTGATCTCCTTCTGTTTTGCAAGGGTCTGTTCCAGGGCCTCTCTCTGCTCCGGGGTCAGCCCCTGTCTGCAGATCTCCTCAATAACCGCCTGCTCCAGAACAATGTGGGTGTGCACGGACTGTTTGATCCGCTCAGGGTCGATCATGGTGACCACGGTCCCTCTCTGGGGATAAACCACTATGTAACCTTCCTCGATCAGCCGGGCCAGCGCATCCCTTACCAGGGCGCGGCTTACGCTCATCTGGGAGGAAAGGGAATTCTCGCTGAGCATCTCCCCGGGCTCGATGGCCAGGCTTAATATCTGATTGCGCAGAAAATTATAAATTTCATTTCTGGAATCGGCTTTCACAACCTTGTCTTTTACCTCAGGCACACTCTCATCCCCTCTCAGCACGCTTCGCCCCCCTGCCCGTAACGGGGGCTGCCAGGATTGCATACAAGTTATTTTCGCTTTTGCATACCAGTTTAGCTCAAAATTGCATATCAGCTGCGGAAATAACAGGTTAAATCAAATTGTATTATTTTCAAGACATATACAAGATAACACATTTGTCTCATGAGTGCAACACCTTTTTTAACATTTTACACATGATTTTCGTTAATTTTTTATTTAGTAGTTGCTTTTTTCACAAATAATGATAAAATTATATTAGAAAATGCAGTGGGAAAAATTGCATACAAGTTAGGGTTGGAATTTATTTACATTTTCTCTGTTCTGCTCCAATGTTTTAATATAGTGGAAATGCATTCTTATCAAACCTATCCTTGTATGCTATAATTTGATTTATGCCATTGACCGTCAGTGGAATACGTACCTGAACCGACTTGATTTTTACAGAATATTAAGAAAGGTGATTGCTATGTCACTACTTCCTTTTAATGATCCTAACAGCCGTATGATTGCGCGCCGCCCCTCAGAGGACGCACGCCAGTATGCATACCGCGTGATTAAAAACTGTATACTGGAGCTGTTCCTTCCTCCGGGGCAGAAGATGAATGAAATAGACCTGGCTTCCTCTTTAAATGTAAGCCGTACGCCTGTACACGATACCTTTACAAAACTGTCCAGGGAGAACCTGGTAGATATCATTCCCCAGAGAGGGGCCTTTGTATCCAGGATCGACTCGGAACGGATCGAGCACGCCATCTGGCTTCACACAAAGCTTGGCACCTCCATGCTTCACACCATCTTTATAAGGAACGTGAAGAAGAATGATCTGGAATCCCTGTATTACAACCTGCGCCAGCTGGACGACTATCTTTACCAGGGCAACCTAAACCAGGCCCCCAGGCTGCTGTCTGATTACTATCATCAGCTCTATATACTGGCCGGGGACATGGACCTGGTATGGGAATCCCTGCAAAAGGTGGATATGGACCTGCAGCGGCTTTTGTACCTGGCCACCAGCAGTTCCGCGGTAGTGGAAGGTTTCCTGTGCGAGCTCACCAATCTGACCGATGCCCTGGCCAACAGGAACAATGACCAGGCCTGCCTGATCTACAGCCATCACATGTCCAGGATGCTGCTTCTGCTCCCGCCTTTAAAGCAGCATAACCCGGAATATTTTATATGCGGCAGCAGTGATGCCGCGTCCTGATCTGCAAAAATAATCGCACGTAAGTGCCAGTGACATGTATCGCACGTAAGCGCCTACAGGACAGGCGCTAAGTGCTCATAACGAATCACTGCACTAAGCTCGTTTAAGACCTCGCTAAGTGCCAGTGACATGTATCGCACGTAAGCGCCTACAGGACAGGCGCTAAGTGCTCATAACGAGGAGGTATGTGATATGGAAAATTATAGGGATCTGTTCTCCCTGGAGGGCAAGACAGCACTGGTTACAGGAGGAACGGGAGGACTTGGAAGCGCCATTGCCCTGGCTTTTTTACAGCAGGGAGCCAATGTGGCCGTGTGCGGCGGCCATCCGGAAAAGGCGGCCGGACTGGCTGACTATGCGGCCCAGGCAGGCAGGAAGTTCCTCTCCATCCGCTGCGATATCCAGAAACAGTCAGACATTGACAATATGTTAAATGAAATCGAGGAACAGCTGGATACCCTGGACATCCTTGTTAACAGCGCGGGTATGAACCGCCTTCTGCCGGCTGAGGACTACACGGAGGATGCCTTTGACCAGGTCATGGGCCTGAACGTAAAAGGACTTCACCTGGTGACAAAGGCGGTGGGAAAGCGCTTTATGATCCCCAGGAATTACGGCAGGATCCTCAACCTGTCCTCTGTTAAGAGCCTGATCGGTACAACGGAAAATTATATTGCATACTGCGCCAGCAAGGGCGCTGTGAACATGTACACCAAACAGCTGGCCTGTGAATGGGGCAAATATAGGATCACCTGCAACGCCATTGCACCCACCTTTGTCCGCACACCCATCAATTCCTTTCAGCTGGACGATCCGGCTTTCTACAAAAAGCTGACGGACCGCATTCCCCTGGGCCGTATCGGACAGGAACGGGACATAGCGGCAGCGGCCCTGTACCTTTGCAGTGACGCGGCGGAGTTCGTAAGCGGACAGGTGCTGGCCGTGGACGGCGGGCTTACATCCATGCAGTAATAGTCGCCTGTGAGACTCCAAAATTACACTTTATAACAAGGAGGAAAACCATGATATTCGGAAATGTAAGTAATGAATTTTTTGATCAGCAGATCGCTGTGCTTCCGGCCGCCCTTCAGAGCGCCATCCGTTTTCTGAAGGAGAATGACCTGGCAGCCCACGAGCCCGGCAGATTCGACATTGAACTGGGCGGCGTCCCCATGATACTTCAGGTCCTGGACTTAAACACCGCTCCCCGCGAAACTTTAAGGCCGGAGATCCACCGAAAGAATATAGATGTCCAGTTCCTGGCTGCCGGCGGACCGGAGCGGGCGGGATATTATAATGATGACCGGACAAACCAGGTGGATGAGGATCTTCTCGACACTCCAAGAGATATCCTTTTTTATCACAATAATCCCAATGCCCCGGAAGGGACCATTGAACTGGTTCCCGGGACCTATGCTGTTTACTTCCCATGGGATGTGCATATTCCGGCTGTCCAGACAGGAGCCTCCCCTGCGCCGATCCGCAAGATCGTAATCAAGGTTCCCATGAGCGCCTGCGCCCCCGCGGCAGAAAACTGAGGTTTTGATTATGGATATGATCACTCATCTGGAAACCCTTGCCCAAAAGGATCCTGACCAGCGCCGCCAGGCACTGGCAGGGGTGCTTGAGGCCGAGGGGCTTTCTTATACCCTTCAGGAGGAGGAAGCCAGCTTTAAGAATCCAAGAGGCGTGGCAAATTACCTTCTGACCCCCTGGCAGGAAACTCCCTGCCTGCTTTTCTGCGCCCACTATGACGCGGTGCCCGGAAGCTTTGGGGCCAATGACAACGCGGCATCCCTGTGTATCCTCATTGCCCTTGCAAAGGAACTAAAAAGCAGAAATCTTCCCGCCCGGTTTGCTTTCTTTGACGGGGAGGAAAACGGCAATGCCGGCAGCAGGCTCTACGCCGCCCAGATGGATAAGTCCGCTGTTACGGGGATCATCAATCTGGATGTGTGCGGATTCGGCGATACCATTGCCATCTGCGGCAAGGGCCATGAGACCAAGCCGGTGCTGCGCCCATTTTGCGACAAAGCCCTGTTGGACAAGCACAATGGGCAGGTACTAAAATACCTTCCCAAAAGCGATGAGGTCTCCTTTGCCGGCAGCCGGATCCCCACCATGAGCCTGTGTGTGGTCCCCCGGTGGGACATCCAGTACTTAAAGGCCATGGCCACCTATGGAGACGGCTTTCTGGGCCGTCCCCCTGAGTTTGATATGATGCTGGAACAGATGGAAGTCATAACCACCATGCACGGCGGCTACCGTGATAATCCACAGTATGTGGAGGAAGATGCCATGATGCAGGTCTATGGGTATCTCCTGGAAGGAGTAACGGCCCCGCCTGCTGCGAAAAAGCGCTTCGGGCTTTTTTAGGAACCGGCTGAACCAACCGGCATTTAGATTAGGTTTAGATTGGTCTCAGGCCGCCCCTACCATACAGGATCATGCCGGCCTGTTTTTCCCAAAGCCTTAAGGGTACTGTCATGTAGGATCTCCCTCTCATACTTATCCTGTGACACATAGCAGGAATAAAAGATATCGGTCATCAGGAGTATGGGAAACTGCGGCGAGATCACATTTCCATGGTTCAGGTGAAGAAGGGACGGGATCAGCAGCACTTCGTCACAGAATCCATCGTACTCCGGTTTATTCTTGGCAGTGAGCAGGACGGTCCTGGCCTTTTTCTGATGGGCTTCCTGCAGCAGGAAGATCACATCTTCCGTCTCACCGCTGATACTGACTCCCAGCACCAGGCTGTTCTCATCCTGGAACACTCCCCGCATGCGCATCATGTCCCTGTCATCCATGGATGTGATGTCCACGCCGATCCTCATAAAACGCAGTTCCATCTCCCTGGCTGCCAGGCCGGAGCTTCCCATGCCGCACACAAACACCCGTGCGGCTTTGTTCATGTAACGGCAGATGCGCTCCACCTGTTTTTCGTTCACCAGGTTATAGGTCTTGTTCAGCAGTTCCTGATATGCGTTGAGTACGGTTCTTGTGTTGCCGGTCATGGATTCCTGCCGGACCACAAAATGTTCCCCATACTGGTAGATAAATTCCCTGTATCCCTTAAATCCGCATTTCTTGGCAAACCGTGACAGGGATGCCTCTGATACAAACAGCTTTCCCGCCACTGCTTTGGCGGAAAAGTCCGTCTCCTCCCTGTTGTAGATAAAAAAATCCGCTATATTCCTCTCCACCGTGGTGAAATTGTCGTAATTTGACTCGATTACCGGTATCACTGATTTCAGATATTCCATCCCATCATCCCTGTCTCTCTTTGAAATGGTAGTAGGCCCCTCTCATTCCGGCATCATTTCCGTGCTGTGCAAAGGCCAGAGCAGTCTTTTCCCGGATGCTGGATACAAGGTACCGGTCCATGGCCGCCTGGATCCTGGGCCGCAGATACTTCTCCTGGGCCATGACGCCTCCTCCCAGCACCACCACCTGGGGATTGATCACATAGCATATATTGGAGATTCCTTTTCCCAGCACATCACACATGTCGTCAATGGCCTGGATACACACGCTGTCCCCTGCCTTGGCCAGTTCAAAGATGCGAAGGCCATTCCACATATGAACCGGTTCCCCCTTTGCAAGAGCCACCTTTGAGGCAAGGATACTGGCTGCTCCCAGAGTCTGGAAATCGCTGCCCTCCATATGCATGTATCCAACCTCACAGGCGCTGTTGCTAAAGCCGTGGTACACGTTTCCGTCTATAATGATACAGCCTCCGATCCCGGTCCCCACTGTAAGACACAGAGCGGACCGGCTTCCTGCCGCTGCCCCCGATACGGCCTCTGAAAGCCCTGCGCAGTTAACGTCATTTTCCACTTCACAGGGAAGGCCAAACTCCGATTCCATCCTGGCTTTGATCTTTGTGCCCGCATAATCAGGGATCAATGGGGCGGAGTAAAAGATCTCCCCCTTTTCCACATCCACCATGCCGGCCGTGGATACGCAGATCCCATCCACTCTCCACAGCTTCAGATATTCCCTTACAATGCCCACCGCCTTTTCCAGCAGGCTGGGGCCGCCCTTAAATGCCTCGGTAGGCATCTTATCCTTGGTCAGGAACAGTTCATTTTCATCCAAAACGCCGTACTTGATCTCTGTACCGCCAATGTCAATGCACACGTATTGTTTCATCCTTACTCTTCTCCTTTTTCTTCCTTGTTTTATTCTGCCGCAAAAGGCAAACCTGCCCTTTGCAATGGTTTGCCTTTTACATCTTCCCTATATTACTTACCTGTATTACTTACCTGTACTGCTTGCCTATATTAGTTCCTTGTACTGAATCAGTTATCGATCCTTACTTTAAAAATGGCCTTCTTGATCTGCTTTGGGCCATCCACCGCCACTGCGGTGCGGTGTCCGTCATGGGGGTAGCAGATCAGGAAATCTCCGGGGCGCAGCACTGCGTGGCTGTTGGGTTCTCCCTCCAGAGGAAGGAAATCATCCTTTTGCACAAAATCCTTCTGCTCCATGTTCTCTATAAAGTTTAAATCAATCTGCTCCTGTCCGTCAAGCATTAAATGTACATCCAGGTATTTTCTGTGAGCTTCCCAGAAACGCTTTTCCGGTACAGTGGTTTCATATTCCACTACATTTACAAACAGGCGCTCTCCGTCTATGGGATGGCTGCCCTTTTCAAATCCGAGGAGATCATGGGCCAAGGCGTACTCAAAGCATTCTCTTACTGCCTGCGGCAGGAATCCATAGGTTCCTTCCTGGGTTATATTTCCAAAGATCATAGGTTATCCTCCTGTTCTGCCCTTGTCATTTCATGTATCAGATCAATTATGATAAATGGTTGCGTCCGCCGCCGGTTTGGATGTATCCCCGTCCATCTTTCTGGTGATGATACTTACCGGAAGACCCACAACCAGGGAAATGGCAATGGAGATAATGGAGTAGGACCAGATGGATACCGCGCCTGCCGGTGCCATGTATTTGATGCAGACCATGGTGATGGCTGCCACAAAGAACGCCACGTAAGCGCCTTTTGCATTGGCCGCTTTGGTAAAGGTTCCCAGTACAAAGGTTCCTCCCAAAACGCCCAGCACAAGGCCCATAAATCCGTTAAACCACTCATATGCCGACTTGATCTCGCCGTTGGCAAGGATCATGGATACCAGGATGGCCACAACGCCCACGCCCAGGGATACGTACTGGGCAATCCTTGTCTGAAGGGCAAAGCTCATTTCCTTTTTGGACAGACGCTCCTGGATATCCAGTGTCCAGCTGGTTGCCACGGAGTTAAGTCCGGTAGACAGGGTGGACTGGGACGCCGCATAGATGGCTGCCAGCAGAAGTCCTGTAATGCCTACGGGCAGCTCATATGCGATATAGGAAGCAAAGATCTGATCCTGCTGCGCTGCCGGCGGGAGGGCATTCTGGCTGTAGAATACATACAGTCCCGTGCCGATCAGGTAAAATACGGTTGCAATAAAAATGGACAGTGCTCCGTTGGTCAGCATCATTTTGTTCAGTTTCTTTGTGTCCGTGGTGGTGGTGAAACGCTGTACAATATCCTGGCTGGATACATAGGAGGAACAGGTGTTAAATCCAGCGCCCACGATCAGCAGGAACACGCTGTCCTTTAAAATGTTGGGATTAAAAATGGGCTGGTCAGGTGCCAGGAACTTGCCCTGTCCCATGGTGGAAAAGATGGAGCCGAAACCGCCGTCAATCCCGTGGGCCAGGTAAAAGAGTGCAAAGGTAACACCCACCAGGAGCACGCTGCCCTGGATAAAGTCGGTCCAGAGCACGGATTTAAGGCCGCCTGTATAGGAGTAAATGATGGCGATCACGCCCATGGCAATGATCAATACATTTACATTGATGCCTGTCAGGTTGGACAATACCATGGACGGCAGATACATGATGATGGACATACGGCCTACCTGGTACACGATAAACATGACGGCGCCCAGGACGCGCAGGCCTTTGCTTCCGAAACGGATCTCCAGGTAGTGGTAAGCTGTATCAATATCCAGCTTGCTGTATATGGGCAGGAAAAACCGGATGGTGATGGGGATGGCCACCAGCATTCCAAGCTGTGCAAACCACATGATCCATGTTCCTGCATATGAATTTCCTGCCAGGGACAGGAATGAAATCGGGCTTAATAATGTTGCGAAAATGGACACGGAGGTAACCCACCACGGGATGGTTCCGTCCCCCTTAAAGAACTCCTTTCCCTTCATCTCCTTTTTGGAGAAAAAGAGGCCGGCAAATAATACTGCTGCAAGATATACAATAAGAATGATCAAATCAATTGTTGTGAACCCCTGCATATTTAAACTCCTTTTCTATCTGCCATGTCATTCCCGGCCCCTTTCATCCCTCCTGAAAGGGGCGGTGATGTTTTCCCTTTTGTGATGCCGCTGCATTAACAGTATTTGCCCACAGCCTCTCTTACCATACGCGCTGCTTCCCGTGCAATGGGAAGATCTTCCTCCACAAGCTGTGGAAGAGGTTCCCTTACCCCGCCCAGGTTCAGGTTCTCGTTGATCCGCAGCATTTCCTTAATGACTCCGTACATGTTGCCGTGGCAGGAGCACATTTTGTAGATAACCTCATTGGCCGCATACTGGACTTCCTTTGCTTCCTCCAGCTTTCCTGCCTTTACCAGCTCATCCATCTTAAGGAAAAGCTCCGGCATTACGCCGTAGGTTCCGCCGATCCCGGCTTCCGCGCCAATGACGCGGCCGCTGATAAACTGCTCGTCCGGACCGTTGAATATGATGTAATCCTTGCCTGCAGCCGCCTTGAACATCTGGATATCCTGCACCGGCATGGAGGAGTTCTTAACACCAATGACCCTGGGATTTTGGCGCATCTGTGCAAACAGTCCCTGAGTCAGAGCAACCCCTGCCAGCTGGGGGATGTTGTAGATGATGAAATCCGTGTTGGGAGCAGCCTCGCTCATGGTGTTCCAATATGCTGCAATGGCATATTCCGGGAGGCGGAAGTAGATGGGAGGAATAGCTGCAATGGCATCCACGCCCAGGCTCTCCGCATGTTTTGCCAGCTCCACGCTGTCCTTTGTGTTGTTGCAGGCAACATGGGCGATCACTGTAAGCTTGCCCTTGGCAACCGCCATTACATTTTCCAGCGTGGTCTTCCGGTCCTCCACGCTCTGGTAAATGCACTCCCCTGAAGACCCATTTACATAAACGCCCTTTACGCCTTTTTTAATATGATACTCGGTCAGCGCCCTTACACGCTCCGGGCTTACATTGCCCTCCTCATCATAACATGCGTAAAATGCCGGAATGATACCTCTGTACTTTTCTAAGTTTGCCATAATCTTTTCTCCTTTCCCAATCAGGCGTCTTCTGTCCGCCTATTAACCCTCTGCTTCAATTGCCTGGGCAAATGACCTGGTGATCAGCTGCGGCCTTGTAATAATGGACCCCACTACCACGCTGAATACTCCCAGTTCGATCACCCGTCTTGCTTTTTCCGGTGTGTTGATATTCCCCTCTGCAATGACCCTGTGCTTTACCTTTGCCACAATCTCACGTATGATGGAAAAATCATCCGACTCGATCTTCAGTCCCCGGCTCTGCTCCGTGTATCCCACCAGTGTTGTCCCAATAAAGTCAAATCCCAGTTGGTCCGCATGAAGTGCTTCCTCCACCGTGGAGCAGTCTGCCATCAACAGCTGGTCCGGATAGGCAGCCCTGATCTCCCGGTAAAACTCATCCAGGCTTTTTGCCCCCGGCCTCAAATCCGAAGTTGCATCCAGCGCAATAATCTCAGGCTTTACCTCCATCAGTTCCTCAATTTCTTTCATGGTGGGGGTGATGTATACTTTGCTGTCCTCATAATCCCGTTTTACGATTCCGATCACAGGCAGGTCCACCTGTTTTTGGATCTCAGCGATGTCCTCTTTGGTGTTGGCCCGAATACCCGCCGCCCCGCCTTCCTTTGCTGCCAGAGCCATGCGGCCCATGATAAAAGAAGAATGAAGCGGTTCCCCGGGCAGTGCCTGGCAGGAAACAATCAGTCTTCCCTCTAGGTGTTCAACCCTACCATTCATGTCTGTTTCCTCCTATTAAGGTTTTGTTAAGTTCTTGTAGCTTTAGTATAGCAGGTTTGTTTTTATTTTCAATAGTATCGGCATGTTCTGAAAGTTCTTTCATAAACTTTGAAATTCATCTGCCCTTTCGCACAATTTACAACGATAGTTTTTGTATAAAATGCACAATTATGCGGAGGTTGTTTCTCTAAAAATACAAAATCAGGAGGATTTCCCGGACAAAAAACTGGCAATGGGGAAATCCTCCTGTGATTTTGCTGGATTATTTAATTGTTAAAACCGCTTTATCTTCTTAGACGGCGTCTTCTCAAACTCCGCCTCCCTTACGATCAGGCTGTAGATCCTTTTATACACCGGCATATCCTTATTAAACTCGTCTATAAGCTCCCGAAGCCCTCCTTCTATATCCTTCACATGCCTCTTTCTGGCATACTCATAATCAGGGAATATCTCTGCCTCGATCACCTTGTCCTTTTCCCTTACCAGGACTTCCTTCACCAGGTCTGAGCGGCTCAGCTGGTTTTCCAGTTCCTCGGGAGATACATTTTCCCCGTTTGACAGAATGATCAGGTTCTTTCTGCGGCCTGTGATATAGAGGAAATTGTCCTCATCCACATACCCCAGATCACCGGTCTTAAGCCATCCGTCCTCCAGTGCCTGGTCCGTCTCCTCCTGCATCTTATAATAGCCCTGCATCACGCTGGTTCCCCTGACCCAGATCTCCTCATCCACGATCTTGGCCTCGCAGTTGGGAAGGAGCTTGCCCACGGAGCCGGTCTTATGATCCCATTCCAGGTTTGTGCTGATGACAGGGGAACACTCCGTCATGCCGTATCCCTGGAGAATGGTGATCCCGTACTCCTTAAACCGTTCCACATAGTCCGGGTCCAGATAGGCGCCGCCGCTGCATATAGTCTTCAGATTTCCGCCAAATGCGGCCTTGGCCACCATTTTCTTTGGCATCAGATTACCCGCATCCCGAAGCTTTCCGTAAATGGATTCGATCACCAGCGGAACCAGAAGCACGATCTCAGGTTTAAACAGCTTCATATTCTTCTGTACATGCATGATGGAATCATTGATACAGATGACAAGTCCGATGTAAAGTCCCTTGATGATATCCATGGTCAGGCAGTACACATGATTGATGGGAAGCAGGGTCATGGAGACCGTTCCTGCAGGAATCTTCATATCCAGGCACACTGCATTATCCACCAGGTTCCTGTGGCTGAGCATGACTCCCTTGCTCTTTCCCGTGGTTCCTGAAGTAAACAGGATGGTGCAGACCTGGTCAGGGTCAATGGCTGTCTCATATTCCCCGGTGTGGATCGCCATCTGCATGGAAAGGGACTGGATCCCGTCTCCGGGCTCAGCTGCCTGCATGGAAATGATCTGACGGACGCGGGGGCATTTCTCCCTCACCGCCTCCGCCACGTCCCGGCGTATCTCATCAAATATCAGCATTTCCACGTCCGCCCGGTCCAAAAGCCCGCACACTGCATCGGCGGGAAGCTGGGCATCTATGGGCACCGCAACGCTGCCGCTGCCCACGATCCCAAAATAACCCACGATCCACTGGTACGTAGTGGTGCCGATCAGGGCAATGTGTTTTCCACCCATGCCCATGGACTCCACCATGCGGCTCACGGACATGGAATCCCGGTTCACGTCCTGGTAGGACCGGTCCACGATCTCCCTTTTTACCTTATACCGAAATGCAGCCTCCGCCCCATAAGCCTCTGCCCCATGGCGGATGATATCTCTCAATGTTTCTACCGGCATAGCGTCCTCCCTTTTCTGTCTGCCATCAGTCCTGAAGCGACCGGATGTATTCCGCTGCGTCTTTTACAGTTTTTACATTCACCACTTCCCGCTCCTCCACTTCCACATCAAACCGGTCCTCGATCTCTCCCACCATGCTCATAAAGTCATAGGAGTTAAACCCTAAGTCCTCAATAAAGCGGGATTCCTCGCAAATCGCCGAGGGTTCCACATCCACATACTCACAGATCAATTCCTTTAATTCCTCAAACATTGTTCTTCTCTCCTTTCAGTATTGTATCCTAAACCATATCGATCACTTGGCCCACTGTGCGGTCCGGATCCTCCACTCCCCTGAATATGATCCTGCACAGATAATAGTAAATATATTCCAGTTTTTCCGGCGTCACTACCCCGGTCTGGTATTCAAACCCAAAGTCCAGACCATTGTCCGAAGCCCTGTGGCTCACGGTGAGATACAGGGTATGGGCCGCAACTCCGTTGGAATAACGGGCTGTCTTATACTTGATATCCCCCAGCTTATCCAGTCCCGGTCCATCGTATTTCATGGCAAGGGGCTGGTAGGTCAGGCTTAAGGGCTCATAGGTCTGTCCGTCCCTCAGCTTGTAATAGTCGTGGCGGTAATTAAAATACTCCGATGGACTGTAGTTTGCATGCCGGAAATACTGGTTCTGGGCATCCCGTATTTTCAAAAGGCCTTCCATGAATGTATCTTCTTTTGGCACAATGGTCCTGAAGGGAAAGCAGTGGATCCGGCTACCGCCGCAGCGCTTTTCCAGCAGCGTGGCCCGCCTTGCAATGGTAGTGGTAATGGACACGTCCTCCTGGTCATTTTCCTTCTGAAGGTAGGTACGCAGGCCCATAAGCAGCAGACAGGTCATGGAAACGCCTCTGCTCTCACAGAAATCCAAAAGCTTCCCGGAGGGCTCCCCTTCCAGATGGAAATTGGTGATATTTGCTTCCACATTGTCGGAGGTGTTGGTGGCTGCCCGGAGATTTCTGTTGCGGGTGGATCTTCTCTCCTTCAGCAGTTTTTCCGGACCGCATATGTCCGTAAATATGGGCTCGGAGGAAGCGATCATTTTCTCAAAAAACTCCCTGTCCTTTTCGCTGGACCGGCTGCCTGCCTCGTAAGCCAGATCCTTTTCCAGCTGCCTGATATAGGAGGACATTTCCTTGGGATAATGGATTTCCTCGTACAGACGGCTGCAATACAGCTCAATCACGTCCTTAAAAAACACGATCAGGGACTGGGCATCCATGGTCATATGGTCCACACATATGTAAAGGCCCTGATATCCGTCCGGCATCTTGATCATCACAATGTAATGCATGGTGGAATCATAACGCTCAAAGGGGACCTCCGTCCACCGGCGCAGCATATTCTCTGCATCCTCTTCCTTCCAGCCTGTGAAGTCGAAGTGTTCGATCTCCCTGGTCTCCTCTTTTACCACATATTGGTAAATAGTTCCGTCTTTATCCCTGGCAAACCTAAGGCGCATGGATTCGCATCTGGCAATGGCTTCCCTGATACACTCCCGGAGCACATCCCAGTCCAGGTCGCTCTCAATGGTCAGGCTGGATCCGATATTCAGCACCTGTTTTTTAGGACAGTACTTAAGACAGTAAAAATGCAGTTTCTGTGCAGATGTCAGCGGGTACACTTTATAGCCTTTTCTGGTTTTCATGTTTTCCCCTTTCTTATTCCTCAATGATCCAGATACCGGCGGATCAGCTGATCCACCGCGTTTTCATAGCTCTCCGTATCCTTATAATAAGCTTCCGCATGGCTGGCCCCGGAAACCACCAAAAGTGACTTGGGGGACCTGCATGCATTGTAAAGATCATAAACCATGGAACAGGGCACAAATGTGTCCTTGTCTCCATGTATGAAAAGAATGGGTATCTTTGCCCTCTTCACCTCATCCCTGGCATTGCACTCATTCAGGCCGTATCCGGCCTCCTCCCTTGCCATGCGGTCCGCGATCTGCATCACGGGAAATGCAGGCATGTGGTACATGGATCTCAGCACATGGCTGAACACCTCCCAGGCAGAGGTAAAGGCACAGTCTGAAACCGCGGCCCTGACCTGGGGAGGAAGGGTTAGTCCTGTGGTCATCAGCACGGTGGCGCCTCCCATGGAAATGCCGTGAAGCATCAGTCCACAATCCTGTCCCAGGCGGGATACCACGTACCGGATCCACCCCAAAGCGTCATGGCGGTCCAGGCAGCCAAACCCAATGTAGGTTCCCTCACTTTTTCCATGGGCCCTCTCATCCGCCACCATCAGATTGAATCCTTTTTCCAGATAGAATCTGGCAATGCTGGAAAAATCATTCAGCCCTTCACTGGTATATCCGTGGAAACATACCACAGCCCGCTTGGAGCCTTCACAGGGAAAGAATGTCCCGTGGAGCCTCAACCCGTCAGCAGATGTGATAAACACGTCCTCCTTCTCCTGCCCGGCCAGCCATTCCTTGCTGGCCCTGATTCCGGGAATGTATGCATCCCAGTCGGTTCCCGCCATTTTCTGGGTCCGCTCACGCTTTGCATTGCCGCGCATCACGGTCCGGTGGAAAAAGTATCTGGCAATCCCGTATTCCCCTGCGGCGCCTGCCGCGGCCAGGCCCATGAACATGCCCATTCTTCCCATATGTACTCCTTTCCATGTCCTAGACAAACTTCTGAAGCATCAGCGCCTTTTCAAGGCTTCCTTCCACCTTCAGCTTTCCTGTTGTAAATGCAAAAACAGGATCCAATTTTCCGGCTGCCAGCTTTAGCAGCGTATCTGCTGAGCAGATAAAAATTGCATCCCTGTCATAATACTCATATGGCTCCACGTACAGCTTTCCCTCTTTTACCTCGGCATAAAAAGTCCCCTGGCCCTCGCCTGTAATATCAAACTGAAAGGCCAGATGCTCCCCTATCCCGCTCACATCCGCTTTCATGAAAATTTCCCTGACTGTTTCAAATAATGTTTCATACGTCATATGGTCTCTCCTCTGCCCTTTTGGCATTCCCATCTTCGACTAGCGGTCGAATCTGTGGTAAGCTAAACATATCACGTTTTCGACCGTCAGTCAAGTATGGTGTTTTCCTTTGTATTCTGCTATACTGGAAAGTATTCTAAAGAAAATACAGAGGATTTTTTATGCAAAACCATAATAAACGGGAACAGATTCTGGATGCCATGCAGGAACTTATGGGTTCCTCCAATGCCCAGGCCATTTCCGTAAGCGATATTGCCCAAAAAGCAGGGATTGGAAAGGGAAGTATTTATTACTATTTTTCCTCCAAAAATGACATCATAGATGCGGTGATCGAGCGTTCCTATTCCCGTGTGCTGGACGCAGGCAAGGAATTGGCTGCATCCTCCCACATGGATGCCTTTAAGAAAATGGAACTCATATACCATGCCTGTCTGGACTCCTCCACGGAGCTGAGGCGCCAGGAAGCCATCGGTACCTTTAACGAACAGCAGGAAAGCGCATTCATCCACCAGAAGTTTGCCCGCATTATCATCACCAGGCTGAAGCCCATACTGACTGATATCATCCGCCAGGGCATGGAGGAGGGTACCATACACTGTGAGTACCCGGAGGAGACTGCCCAGATCGTACTGACCGTGCTGACCATTACCCTGGATAACAACCTGATCCCTGCTGATCAGGACCAGATCGGGCGTATCCTTACCGCCTTTACCCAGATGCAGGAAAAGAGCATGGACATACCGGCCCATACCCTGGAGTTTGTGCTGCGGAAAAATTAAGCCCAATCCATATCCGCCAGGAACATTTTAACCAACCAAAAGAGGTATTTCCCCACTTTTCCCTACCCTTTTTCCTCATTCTGGCTTATAATATCTATGGCTTAACGGGCTGGCAGATGTTTCCAGCGCAGGAAAGATGAACGACAGCGCCCTTCTCAGGCGCAGAGAGGATACACAGGAATTATGAAAGACTCACAAAAGCAGGTCCTTGTTAAGGTTCTCCTTGGCATCCGCAATACCGCAGTGGCCATACTGGGTATATTCGGATGGCTTTTTCATGCCTTCCTGGCAGTACTTACCGCAGGGCTGATCTGCGGGGCCCTGGCAGGGATCCTTATCTATGCTAAGGTGAAACCGGAACTGGACCAGTGCAGGGTAATTGCTTACGACAAGCTGGCCCAGATGGAGAGAACGGATTTCTCCATGCTCAGCGACACTGTCATCTATGACAAGGACAACAGGCAGATCGGCCTGATCAATGCAGGCCATTACCAGTATGTGGACATCTCCCACATCAGCATGAATATCCAGAATGCGTATATTGCTCAGGAGGACAGGCGTTTTAAGAGCCATACCGGCGTGGACTGGATCGCCACCTTCCGTGCAGGGCTGGCCCTTATAAAACACGGCGGGACCGTGACCCAGGGAGGCAGCACCATCACCCAGCAGGTGATCAAGAATACATATCTGACCCGGGAGCAGACATTCACGCGCAAGATCGTGGAAATACTGCTGGCCCCGGAAATCGAAAAGGAATACTCCAAAGCAGATATCATGGAATTCTACTGCAATACCAATTTCTATGGCCATCAGTGTTATGGGGTGGAGGCTGCCAGCCGGTACTATTTCGGCAAGCATGCAGCTGACCTGAGGGTGGATGAGGCCGCTGTCCTTGTGGGCATCAGCAACAGTCCCTCCGCCTATGACCCGGTGGCACATCCTGAAGCATCCCTTGAAAAGCGAAACGATGTCCTAAAGAGCATGCACGAGATCGGTGAGCTCTCGGATGAAGATTACCAGTCAGCCGCTGCCCGCCCATTGATCGTGGTGCAGCAGGAATCCGAGGGCACGGACGAGAATTACCAGAGCAGCTATGCTATCCACTGCGCGGCCCTGGAACTGATGAAAAAAGATGGATTTGATTTCCGGTACACATTTGAGGACAAGGAAGACTACACGGAATATACAAACCGGTATAAAAGCGCGTACACGGAAAAGTCGGACCTGATCCGGGCAGGCGGCTTTCAGATCTATACCTCCCTTGACAGCAGCCTTCAGGAAATGCTCCAGTCTGACATTGACCAGGGTCTTTCCTCCTACACCGAACTCCAGGAAAACGGCAAATTCGCCCTCCAGGGCGCCGGCGTGGTGGTGGACAACCGCAGCAATTATGTGGTTGCCATTGTGGGGGGCCGGGGCACAGAGGACCAGTTTAACCGGGCCTACCTGAGCGCCAGGCAACCGGGAAGCACGATCAAACCCCTGATTGATTACGGCCCTGCTTTTGACACGGGCGAATACTACCCCACCAGGATCATGGACGACCACAAATGGGAAGACGGCCCCTCCAACAGCGGCGAACACTACTACGGAAATGTGACCGTGAGGGAAGCCCTGAACCGAAGCCTGAACACGGTGGCCTGGCAGATACTGGAGGACATTGGCGTAAACTACGGCCTGGACTACCTTGGCAGGATGGAATTCCAGAAACTGACCTATGTGGATAACGGAGTGCCCTCCTTGAGCATCGGCGGCTTTACCAACGGCGTGCGGGTGGTAGACATGGCCAAGGGATACAGTACGCTGGCCAATAACGGCGTGTACAATGACCGGACCTGTATCACAAAGATCCTCCACGAACATGACGGTGAACTTTCCAAAGATATGAAGCCTTCCGCCAGTCAGGTGTACCGCGATGATTCCGCCTTTATGCTCACGGACATCCTGAAGGGCACCCTGAACGAGAGCTACGGCACGGGCCATGGCCTGGCCCTGGACAACGGTATGCCTGCCGCCGGCAAGACAGGCACCACCAACAGCAGCAAGGATACCTGGTTCTGCGGTTATACCCGTTACTACACCACCGCTATCTGGGTGGGGTACGACATTCCCAGGGACATGCCGGGCATCTACGGCGCCACCTATGCCGGGAGAATCTGGAAAAATATTATGAATCAGATCCACTCCGGCCTGGAGCCATGGGATTGGGAGCAGCCCGAGACCGTGGAGCGGCGGGCCGATACCAAAACAGGAATCGAGGATTATTTCAGCACCACAGCAGAGCTGCGGTCCCAGCAGAGCCTTCATGACAAGGAGCAGAGGGCGCTCACCGCTCAGCTGGAAGCTGACGTGGAGGATTTTACCGCCCGTGAGATCAGCACGGTGGAGGATACCTACGCGGTCAGGAGTCTTTACCAGAGCATCACTTCCCGCCTTCCCCTTCTGGATGACGGGGATCTGCGCGCCCGTATGCTGGATCAGGTCGAAAGCCGTTACGATTATTTTGAGGGGATCATTTCCCAGATGTCGGACACCATTGCCCTGTATGAAAAGCAGAAGGCGGCTGACGAGGCCCGGGCCCAGGAACAGGCCATGAAGGACGCCGAGCAGCGGCGCATACAGACAGAAAAGGATACAAAAAAGAACGAATTCCTTCAGGCTCTGCGTCTTGTGGAGGAACTTGAATACCAGCAGGACAACGCACAGTCCCTGGTACAGGATGCCATTACCAAGCTCCCCCTGGTGTCCGGCGACCCGGAACAGCAGTCATTTGCGGACCGGCTCCAGGCAGCGATCCAGAGGATCTCCACACTGCCCACCGAGGATGAATGGAATGCGGCCCAGGAACAGGAGCGGGCCGCCCAGGAGCAGGCCCAGATCCAGGCAGACCATCAGGCTCAGATGCAGCAGAACCAGCTGCAGTCAGCCCTGGACAGGGAGAAGTTTAAGTGGAACAATCTGGAATACTATGGACCAGGAGGAAGACCGGACTATGACAAATAAGATATGGGAAAAAATAAAACATAAGCGCACCGCCTCCGCTCCTGCCTGTCCCAAGGAAACAAACCCTTATTCCATGCCCTGCAGCGCCTGGTTCTTCACCTTTATGTGCATGAATATCCCCATTGCCGGATGGATCTACCTGCTGCATCTGGCTTTTGGAAAAAAAGAAAACCAGCTGCGGGATTTCGCCAAAGCCTATCTGGTATATAAACTGGTATTCCTGGCGATCGCACTGGTGCTGCTCGGGATCATGGTCTGGATCGGCCTGGATCTCGCAGATAAGGTGCTGGCTTATATGGAAATGCTGTGACGATTTTTGCTGCGGCAACCTTTGCTGTATCAACTTTTACCCCATCAACAAAATGCGGCCCGCCTACAGAGTTTTCTTCTGTAGGACGGGCCGCATTATAGTTCAAGCCTGCATCTGCGCCAGCTGCTCCTTAAGGGAAGCGATCTCGGCCTCATATTCCTGAAGCTTCCTGTCCTTCTCCTCCAGCTTTCTCTTCTGTTCTTCCACAATGCGCTGGACCATATTGCGGTCCATCATGGATTCGATCATAAGTCTCAGCTCATCCACGGTTTCTCCGGGAGTCTTGCCTTCCTCATCTATGGTGATATCCGCATATTTTTCATAATAAGGCACCCTTTCATTGTAAAGGTCCCTCAGGGTAAAGCCCGGCTTTAGGGCCACGCCCCGGTCCACCACGTTGCCGATACGGTTCTCCATCTCCTCATAACTCATCTTCAGGTAAACCACCTCGCTGATCTCCTTCAGATGCTTCATGGCTTCCTCACCGTAGATTACGCTGCCCCCCGGTGCAATGACGGAAAGCTGTACATCCAGCCCTGCATTGATGCGTTCCTCCACCTTCAGGAATCCATCCATGCCTTCCTCTGCTATGATTTCCTTCAGCAGCCGGCCCTCCTTTTCCTGGATCACAATATCCACATCCACAAAGGAAAATCCCAGCCTTTTGGCCAGCAGCACGCCTATGGTGCTCTTACCGGAAGAGGGCATCCCTATCATGGTTATATTTGGTTTCACTGCAGTATCCTCCTGGTCTATTTCTTCTTGGACGTATTCCTGCCCTTTTTTGCAGGAGCAGCGGACGTCTTCCGTTTTTTAATGGTCTTTTTCACCGAATACCCGAAGCTGCCCAGCTTTTTCCCCAGCTCAAAATATTCGCCGTGGGAATAACTCACAAGCCCGGAGGCATTCAGATTGAATTTCCCCCTGTCATCCATATACTGGTTATCAATGGTCACACCCATCACCTTGGCGATAAACATGTCATGGCTTCCCAGTTCTTTTATTTCCACTACCTTGCACTCAATGTTCACCGGACTCTCCTCAATCCCCGGAGCCTTTACATACCGGGATTTCTGGGGCGTCAGCCTGGTCTCCGCGAATTTATCCACATCCCGGCCGGATTTGACGCCGCAGTAATCCGTGGCGCGCACCAGCTTCTTATTCACCAGGTTGATGACAAACTCCCCGGTATCCTTGATAATATCATGGGAAAAACGTTCTTTTCTCACAGAGATGGACACCATGGCCGGATCGGAGCAGATGGTTCCCGCCCATGCCACTGTCACAATATTGGGCGTCTCCTCCTCACGTCCGCAGCTTACCATTACCGCCGGTACAGGGTACAGCATGTTGCCCGGCTTCCAATACTCTTTTGCCATATATTCTCTCCTAATCCTGTTCCGCCAGCATCAGCTCCGGAATCAACTGCTTTTTACGTGACACCACTCCGGGAAGGTTAAGGATGGGTTCCTCCTTTTGTGTTGCCTCCTCCAAATCCAGATGAAATGCCTTGGCCGCAAGCTGTACGGCACCCTGGCCCTGGCAGATCAGATCCGTGGACTCTGTCAATATGTTGGTCAGCATAAAGAATACCATATCCAGTCCGCTTCCCTCCCTGGCCTTTTCCATAAATTCCGGCATACGGTGTTTCAGCCCTTCCAGCTCTCCCCCGTTCAGGGAAGTGATCTGGCCCACGCCGATCATCACCTTGCCTGCGGTAAATCGCTTAAAGTCCTGGTAAAAAATCTCTTCATCGGACTTATCTTTCAGGTTGCTGCCCGCCCCAAACATTTCCATTGCGTATTTCTCTATGTCCAGTCCTGCAATGGCTGCCAGGGATCTGGCCGCCATCTCATCCACCGGCGTACAGGTGGGTGAACGGAACAAAAGGGTATCGGACACAATGGCGCTGCACAAAAGCCCTGCAATCTTTTTCTCTATGTCCACACCGGCTTCCTGGTACATCTGATAGATAATGGTGGCCGTACAGCCAAGAGGCTGGTTACGGAAAAATACAGGAGCCATGGTCTGGACCGTGCCCAGCCTGTGGTGGTCGATGATCTCCTGGATCTCCGCGCTCTCGATCCCTGCCACTGCCTGGCTCTTCTCATTGTGATCCACCAGGATCACCTGCTTGCCCTTTGCGCCCAGCAGGTTCCGGCGTGAGATCATTCCCAGGTATCTGCCTTCCTTGTCAAGAATGGGGAAATCGCGGTGACGCTTGCTGGCCATCACCTCCCGTATCTCATCCGTATAATCATCACTGTTAAATGTGATCAGATGTTCCCTTGTCATAAAGTAACTGATGGGCATGCTTTGATTGATCAGACGTGCTGCCGTATAAGTATCATAGGTGGTGGCGATCACCGTGCATCCCCTGTCCTGTGCGATCTTCTTAATGGTCATGGAAACGCCCGCGCCCTCGCACACGATAATTGCGGCCGCGCCCATCTCAATGGCGCACAGCTGGGACTCGTACCTGTTTCCCAGGATCACCAGGTCGTGGGGTTCAATGTAGAATTCCATCAGATCAGGGTTCGCTGCAGCGATCAGCACCTTACCCTTATCAAAATACACATCCGCGTCCCCCACCAGCAGGTCCGCCTCCAGAGTCTCAATAATATTGGAATACTGGGTGTTGGCTTTGGACAAAATGCTGCTGTCGTAAATATTCATGTAGGTCTTTGTAATATCGCCCACCGTGATCAGCCCCTCCAGGGTTCCGTCCGGACGTACCGAGGGAATGGTCACCACGTTATTCTCCTGCATGATCTTCCACGCCTTTTTCAGGGAAATGTTGTCCGCCACCCCCCTGGTCTTGCGGATCTCAATATCCTTGACCTGGGTCCTTACATCCTCCACCAGTTTGGGCTCCTCCACCCCAAAGTAGTCCAGCACAAACTGGGTTTCCCCGTTCACATGGCCCGCCCTGGCAGGCACATACTCCTCTCCTGTCAGCTTATTCTTTAAGTTGGCATAGCAGATGGCCGAACAGATGGAATCCGTATCCGGGTTCCTGTGGCCGATCACTGTGGTCTTTCTCTTTAAATCATGTTCCATCTTTCTTCCTCTTCTCTCTCCCTCTGTTCTTCAAGTCTATGGTAATTTTGTGGTATTCCGGAATCTTTCATAATCTGTTTACATGGGATTCACATTTCGTTCATATTTATTTTTTATACTATTTTCATAAGAGTTATATAATTTCAAATAGGTTTAATAGTAAAATTGCACATAGATTTTTCATAATTGCCCCGGTTGAATTTGGACCGGGGTCTCCTCATATTATGGGATATCCGGATCCCTTTTAATATCACGATTCTTCCCGCCATTTCAGTATATCAAACCAGTTTTCTTTTTTCAACCAGATTCATCTCGTAAATCCGGACAACAAATAGGTTTCCTTTCAGCAAAAGAGGCCGCAGCCCGCGGTTAACAGCGGTTGCGGCCATATTTCCAGGCCATATTTCCAGGCCATATTTCCAGCCATATTTCCAGCCATATTTCCAGCCATATTTCCAGACATATTCCAGACTATATTTCAGGCCTGGGTCCGGCCTGGTGCCTACTTCAGCTTATACTCCTTCTCACACTTAAATTCCGGAAGTTTTTCACCCTTTTCCAGCTTCTTTCCTTTGTTCCCGCTGCTGTCCGCACTGTAAACAGTTCCGGAATCCACACGGTATGTGTACTGATCATCCACCTTATATGCCTTTTCATTGGTTTGTATCTTGCCGGCAGCGTTCACCAGGTATATTTTCCCATCTACCTGAAACGCCTGGTAATCCATGTCATCCCCTGCTTTCACCAGAAGTCCCTCTGAGTACAGGAATCCATCCTTTTCCCCTGTGTATCCGGAGCCTTTTGCGGAGCCGGATGTGGCAAAATAAAATGTCTGCATTTCTCCTGATCCGTCCTCGACCCCATCAATCCGGCCCGTGCGCATCCGACCATCGGAATCTTTGTCGCCAAAATACCCGTTCAGTACCAGATTCCCTGAGATCACTCTCACAAGCCCGGTCTGACGGCATCCATACTGATCCAGGAAATAGCTTTCCCCATTGACCTTGGTAATGGCGCCGTTCATGGTCGTGGCCGTGGTCTTCAGATAGGCAGGTGTACCGTCATTCTCAAAGTAATACCACTCTTTATCCCCTTCCTTTGGCCCTTTGCCGGAATCCAGTTCTTTCAGCACAGTTTGATCCGAGGAGTTTCCGGGATGCTCAGAAAGCTGCTTCCACTGTCCTTTTGTCATATATCCCTCATCCGGTCCGCCCAGGTAGATAAAACGGCTGATCCCCACAGCGTCCCCTGACTGGGCTGAGCTTTTAACCGCATGCCATCCCGTAAGCATGACCCCATTCTCATCAAAGTAATACTTCTTCCCATCTATGGTCGCAGGATTGTACTCCTTGGATGTGGAGCGCTTTGCCTTTCCATTGGACTGGAAATAGAACCACCTTGCATTTTCTCCGGCCTTTTTGTACTCCTTGGAGCTGTCGCCTTCCCGGGGCAGCTGATCTTCGTCAAACTCCAGACACTGCCAGCCCCTTCGCATGGCTCCGTCATCTTTATCCCCCAGATAATAGATGTTGTTACCCTCGTAATACCAACCCGTGCGCATTCTCCCATCGCTGTCAAAGCAGTACCTGCCATCCTCTATATTCTTCCAGCCGTCCTCCTCAGCCTTGCCGTCCCGGCCCAGGAAATACCAGCCCGCCTCCTTCAGACCATCCTTACCGTCAGTATGGATCCAGGAATTTCTGACCATGGCCCCCTCGCCGTCCACATAGTACGTGTTGGCAATCCAGGTGTTTTTCTCCACGGTTCCTTCACTGCCCAGATAGTAGGACACCCCGTCCCTGGTCTTCCAGTCATTAGTCACATAATTGCCCTTGCTGTCCGTGTAGCGCATGGTTCCGTTCTCTTCCACCCAGCCGCTGTCAGCCTTTTTCACCCCTGCTGCCACCGTGCCGTCCGCCGGTCCTATCTCTTTTGTCTCCTCTTTCCTGACTCCTGGGGCAGCAGTCCCTGACACCGGCCCTTTGCCCGCGGGAACGGCTTCCTCTCCCATGGCCGTTCCTGCTGCTATGGACGCCATCCAAAGACCTGCCGTTATTCCCCATATTAATCTCTTTACGGTCATAAACACCACCTCCTGGTTATGAGCACTTCAATACATGTTCTGCTGAGCGCAATGGCTTATATAAATCATTTTACCAGAAAGCGGGTAAAAATAACAGGAATACAAAAGGCAAAAATACATAAGAATTCTTTAATATTCCTGTGTCAGCCATCTCCTGTACGTGAGATCCACAAGAAAGGCTCCCAGCGGCGCTGTGATCAGGATTGCCAGCACAGCCACGGTGAGCACAATATTTCCGCAGGCCAGCCCCATGGACAGAGGCACTCCGCCGATGGCGGCCTGTACCGTGGCCTTTGGCATATACGCCGCCATGCAGAACATCCGCTCCTTCAGATTCAGCTTTGTTCCCACAAGACAGCACATTACCCCTGCCATGCGAAATACCAGCACGCCCAGGATCAGAAGAACAGCCGCGCCCCCAGCAGCAGCGGCGTAGCTTATATCCACAGTTGCACCCACCAGCACAAACAGCAGGATCTCCGCCCCAACCCACAGCTTATTAAATTTAAGTGACAGGCGCCTTGCAACCGGTTCCCGTTTTTTCTGAAGGGCGATCCCCATACACATCACGGAAATAAGGGAAGAAAAGCTGAAAACGCCCTTTAATGAGTCCTCAAGGGATACCAGCACAAAGGAAATACACAGCAGGATAATGACCTTGACCGTGTCCCTGATATGCATTTTCTTAAAATAAACAGCCAGCAGGATCCCCACAGCCGCTCCGATGAGTATGCCCGCCAAGATGGAAAGGGGGATCTGCACAAAGCTGGCTGCAGATACCTGCGCGCCCTGGGCCAGGCCCGTGAAAGCGGAAAACAGCACGATCACAAACACATCATCCACGGAAGCGCCTGCCAGTATCAGCTGAGGAATGCTGTTTTCAGTGCCGTGTCCCTCCTCCATCAGCCTGATCATCTTTGGCACGACCACGGCAGGGGACACCGCCGCCACCACCGATCCCATGATGGCTGCCTCCAGCATGGAAATTCCCAGCAGCCGCGGCGCCAGCGCCACCATGCCAACGATCTCAAAACATGCGGGCACAAAACACATCAATATGGCAGGGCGCCCCACCCGTTTAAGGTCATCCACATCCAGGGACAGGCCGGCCCGCATCAGAATGATGATCAGGGCAATCTTCCTGAGTTCAGCCGAAATCCCCAGTATGGACCCATCGATCAGGTCCAGGACATAGGGCCCCAGGACAATCCCCGTAAGGATCATTCCAGCCAGACTTGGCAGGTGCAGCTTTCTGCAAAGCCACCCTGCGGCCATGCCCACCATTAATACATACGCAATACTTAAAAGCATTTTATTTCCTCCTTAAAACGCAGAAAAGCCGATGGTTTCTGCGTAAATTTACGCAGAAGTCATCAGCTTGATAAGCGGTTTTAGTATTCACTAAGGGAGAACCTCATTCCCATACTCACGTTATATAATATAACCTGCGGCGGGATGTTTGTCAATACTATACGGTACCTTAAATTCTCCTAAGCATACCAGCGCAGTTCCCTGCTTCCTTACCAGAACCCAAGGTGCCGAAATAAAAGGCGGACAAACCGCAAATAAATCATGAACAGAACGTGGAAAAAATGTCAAATAGGTGCTAGAATAGGAGAAAAATACATTGGACAAACAAGGAGAAAAACCATGACAAGCCCCCTTACCATCAGGACCGCATCAGTCAGTGATGCACCGGCCCTGCTCTCCATCTACGCCCCCTATGTGGAGAAAACCGCCGTCACCTTTGAGTACACAGTGCCCAGTCCGGAGGAGTTTCAGACACGGGTCGCCCACACCCTTGACCGCTACCCCTATCTGGTTGCAGAGAGAAACCGGGAGATCATCGGATACGCCTATGCCTCCGCATTTAAAGAGAGAGCCGCCTATGACTGGGCTGTGGAGACTTCTGTCTATGTCTCGGAGAACGCAAGAGGCACCGGAGCCGGAACCACCCTCTATAAAGCCCTGGAGCAGGCACTGGAAAAACAGAATGTGCTGAATGTCAATGCATGCATCTCCTACCCCAACCCTGGCAGCATTTCCTTTCATGAAAAGCTGGGTTACAAAACCGTGGGCCATTTCACCCGGTGCGGCTACAAGCTGGACCAGTGGTGGGACATGATCTGGATGGAAAAAATGCTGGGAGAGCATCCCGCTTCCCCCAGCCCCTTTATTCCCTTTTCCAAACTTTGATTTCTGTTTTAGAGCTCTGTTTTAGAGCTCTGTTTCAGAACTCTGATCACAGCCGGCCGTATATGTCTGCCATGCGCCTGCATTTTCGGATCAGTCCGTCCTCCAGATCACCGGAGCGCATCCTCCACCTCCAGTTCTTGCCCAGGGTGGAGGGTTCATTGGTTCTGGCCTCAGTTCCAAGCCCCAGATAGTCCTGAACAGGGATTACCGCCAGCTTTGCCACGCTGGACATGGCCAGCCGTATAAAATCCCAGTGCACCTGGTCCTCAGGTGTATGCTCATTGCCTATGTATTCCCTGGCAAACGCCCTGTCATGGTCATTCATGCCTGCAAACCAGCTGACCAGCGTGTCATTGTCATGGGTGCCTGTATAGACCACGCAGTTTTCCCCATATTTATGAGGCAGGTATGCGCTGTCCTCTGTCTGGTCAAATGCAAACTCCAGCACCTTCATTCCCGGAAAACCGCTGTCCCTTACCAGCTGTAATACGGTAGGGGTCAGAAATCCCAGGTCCTCGGCTATGATGGGAAGGTCCTCTTTCCCAAAGCAGGTCTGCATTTTGCGGAATATCTCGATTCCCGGTCCCTTTTCCCAGTGTCCGTACTCCGCTGTTTTATCCCCATATGGTATGGAATAGTACTCGTCAAATCCACGGAAATGATCCACCCGCACCACATCATACAGATAAAAACTGTATTCCATGCGCTTCATCCACCAATTATACTCCGTGCGCCTGTGATAACCCCAATCATACAGGGGATTTCCCCAAAGCTGTCCGGTGGCGGAAAACCCGTCCGGCGGACAGCCGGCCACTGCCACAGGAGTCCCCTTTTCATCAAACTGGAACAGTTCCGGATGGGACCAGCTGTCAGCCCCGTCAAATGCCACATAGATGGGGATGTCTCCAATGATGCGTATGCCCTGCTCATTAGCATACTGCTTCAGGGAAGTCCACTGCTCCTCAAACTTGATCTGCTGGAATTCATAAAATCCGATCTCATCTGACAGCTGCTCCCTGTACCGGGCAACCGCTTCCCCTTTTCTGAGCCGGATATCTTCATCCCACAAATTCCAGCTTTTAGATCCAAAGTGATTCTTTATGGCCATGTAAAGACAGTATTCCCTTGTCTCCTCCCCCAGCGTACGGGCGGCCAGATCATGGACCGCGCTCCCCCATTCCAGACCGGATTTCCACCTCTCATACGCCTTTCTCAGTAAAGGGAAACGGCCGTCATACAGCTTTTTGTAGTCAATATCCCTTTCATTGCCGCCAAAATCCACTTCCCTGCACTCTTCTTCTGTGAGAAGCCCCTCTGCAGTGAGCTTTTCCAGATCGATAAAATATGGGTTACCGGCAAAAGCAGAAAAAGACTGGTAAGGCGAATCCCCGAACCCGGTGGGTCCCAGAGGCAGTATCTGCCAGTACTTCTGTCCCGCGGCTTTTAATATATTAACGAACTCATACCCTTCCTTAGAAAATGCTCCAATGCCGTACCGCGAAGGCAGACTGGCAATCGGGAGCAGCATACCACATTCCCGCATCTTATTTATCTCCTTTGATCCGGGCAGCACCTTGTCCTGCTCTGCCTGTTCCCGGAAAATGTCGCTTAATTTTACCACAATTGACAGCGGGATACAAGTTAATCCTTTTAAGGCTTGAAAGGGGGAACTGACGCCGGACAGACATACCGCCGCTTTCCCCTGCTGTGCGTTCCGTACTCAATGGCCTCACTGGGGCAGCGGCAGATACATGCCATGCAGTGGGTACAGTTCTTTCCCCACAAAGGCCTTCCCTTTTCAAGGCGGATATTGTTAAGCGGACAGACCCTAACGCATTTTCCACAGGAAATACAGGAGTCATCCGCATAAAACTTCTTCGCATGGACAAACAGAGGATAGAAGATATCATTCACAATCCCGCTGTTCATCTTATCCTTAAAGCCCAGGCCGGGCTGTGAAAATATCTCCCCGCCCTTGATCCGGCGGGCGGCTTCATCTATAACCCCTTCCGCCTGGCGGATGATCCTTTGCGCTTCCTCCTGTGTGGGGACGGAAAACATGGCAATGTAGTTTTCCGGCATGACAATTGCAGCGCACCCCCGGTAATCCATTTTTTTTACAGCGCACAGTTTTTTCAGATATCTGCCTGCATTTCCAATGTCTCCTCCGCAGGTCATTACAAAGTAAATGTCCCTGTTTCCGGCAAGAGGCGTGTTCTCCAGCCATTCCTGCACAATACGCGGTATTCTCCAGGCATAGGTGGGTGCCACCACGACCCATGGACGGTCCGAGCGCATCTCCCAATGATCGCGGCTTCGGATCTTGCCCAACAGGTCCAAACTGTCATCGCCGGTCTCCCTGCCAATCCTCTTTGCAACATATTCGCTGTTTCCTGTTCCTGAAAAATATAAGATCATCCCAATTGCCTCCCGCCGTATTATTTTTATAGTTTGTTCCTGTTCATTTACCATTATACCGGACAAAAACAGTTAATACAACATTCCCCTTTTCCTATTCCCCTCTCCTGTACTCTCCCGGAGTCCGATGGTACTTTATCCTGAACAGCCTGTTAAAATAAGAAATATTGTCAAATCCGCACCGCTGGGCCACGTCCGTCACCGACATGGCCGTGGAGCGCAGAAATCCGGCCGCCTTTTCCAGCCTGTAGTCATTGAGATACTGGATAAAAGGCATTCCCATATACTTTTTAAAGTATTTCATAAAGTGGGACGTACTGTAAAAACACAGGGCAGCCCCGTCTTCCACGGTAATCTTCTCACCGTAATGGTTCTCAATATATTCCAGGATCAGCTTCATTTTCTCCCTTGATTTTCTCAGCCTCTCCCCTCCTGCCGGAATATTGTCCTCTGCCAGCAGGCCCAGAAGCAGAAACAGAACGCCTTTTACACCCAGTTGGTAGCCATATGCCTTATCTTTGCAGAGAATATCCATATAATGGATACCGTCCATCACATGCTGATAGATATCCATTCCTTCCCTGATATGAATCGGACTGTATGCCTGCCCCTGGGACAATGGCTGAAGGAAATCCGCCGTGCATACATCCTCCTGTGTTGTCATGAGCATGGATAAACGGAATATAATATTCTCATATTCCATCACCTCCTGGCCGGACTGGCTGATCCCGTGAAGCTGTCCCGGGAATATCACCACTGCCTCCCCGGCCTGTACCCTCAGGGGCTCCATATCCACGGTCACCACTCCCCGGCCTTTTTTTACGGAAATGATCTCCAGTTCCTCATGCCAGTGGACCTGTACCTGCTTAAAATCAAGGGGAATGGAACAGGGATAAATATTAAAGGGAAATTCCCTTCCCGCATGTTCCTTGACTTCACGGTAATCATAATAATGACCGGTTCCATGACCATCCAGCATATTTTCCTCCCCAAACCATAATTTTGATAGTATTGTACTATATATTAACATGATTCTGCAAGATTTTCTTATATTATAAAACTATAATACAGACAAACGTACAAGTACTGTCCCCTTGGGGATTCGAGATCACTCTATAAACAGATTGATTGTTTTGAAAGGAAGGAATACCATGAATCAAAAATCATTGGAAGAAATGCTTACCGCCTTATGTAAAAAGGACCTGTCCCTGTGCACGGACCAAGAACTGTACACCGGGCTGCTGCTCCTGGTAAAGGGCATGGCAAAGGAGCGCGCCGCTGCCAGGGGAAAGAAGAAACTCTATTATATTTCCGCTGAATTTCTCATTGGAAAGCTTCTTTCCAACAATTTGATCAACCTTGGGATTTACGACAATGTAAAGGACATCCTGGCAAAGCACGGAAAGTCCTTAAGCCATATGGAGGACATGGAACCGGAACCTTCATTGGGCAACGGCGGCCTGGGCCGTCTGGCAGCCTGTTTCCTGGACTCCATTGCAACCCTTGGCTTAAACGGGGACGGGATTGGGCTAAACTATCACTTCGGTCTGTTTAAACAGCTGTTTTGCAGCAATCTCCAGGACGAAGAGCCTAATCCCTGGATTGAGAATACCTCATGGCTTACCAAAACTAATGTTACCTACCAGGTTCCTTACAAGGGTTTTACCCTTACCTCCAGAATGTATGACATCCAGGTTACGGGTTATGGAAACAGGACCAACACCCTTCATCTCTTTGATGTGGAAACCGTGGATGAATCCCTGGTAACCGAGGGCATTTCCTTTGACAAGACCAATGTTGAGAAGAACCTGACCCTGTTCCTGTACCCGGATGACAGCGACAGGGCCGGACAGGTGCTGCGCATCTGCCAGCAGTATTTTATGGTCAGCAATGCCGCCCGGCTGATCCTGGCAGAAGCCCTTGAAAAAGGCTCCACCCTCTACGATCTGCCCGATTATGCGGTGATCCAGATCAATGACACCCATCCTACCATGGTCATCCCCGAGCTGATCCGTCTTCTCACCTCAGAGCATGGCATGGAAATGGACGATGCCATCCAGGTGGTAAGCAGGACCTGCGCCTATACCAACCACACCATCCTGGCAGAAGCCCTGGAAACATGGCCCATGGAATACTTTAAGGATACGGTTCCCCAGCTCATCCCCATTATGGAAATCCTGGACGACAAGGTGAGAAGGAAATTTGACGACCAGTCAGTGGCCATCATTGACAGAGGTGACCGGGTCCACATGGCCCATATCGATATCCACTACGGCTTCAGCGTCAACGGCGTGGCAGCCCTTCACACCGATATTTTAAAGGAAAATGAACTCCATAACTTTTATGAGATATACCCCGGCAAGTTCAATAATAAAACCAATGGGATCACCTTCCGCAGATGGCTCCTCCACTGCAATCCGCAGCTGTCCGCTTTTATCAGCGGATTGATCGGGGAAGGTTTTAAAAAGGATGCCATGGAGCTTCAGAACCTGAATGATCCTGCATTTACAGGCAATATCAAAACACTACACCGCCTTTTGTCCATTAAGGACAGCAAAAAGGAGGATCTGGCCGTTTATCTTAAGGAAACCCAGGGGTTGGATGTAAATCCGCAGTCCATCTTTGACATTCAGATCAAACGCCTTCATGAGTATAAGCGCCAGCAGATGAACGCCCTGTACCTGATCCATAAATATCTGGAGATCAAACAGGGAAAGAAGCCAACCACTCCCATCACTGCCATTTTCGGGGCCAAGGCAGCTCCTGCCTATGTCATTGCAAAGGATATCATCCATATGATCCTCTGTCTGCAGCAGATCATTGACAATGATCCTGATGTAAAGCCCTGCCTCCAGGTGGTGATGGTGAGCAATTACAATGTAACCCTGGCGGAAAAACTGATCCCGGCCTGCGACATTTCCGAGCAGATCTCCCTTGCTTCCAAGGAGGCCAGCGGCACGGGCAATATGAAGTTCATGCTCAACGGAGCCGTTACCCTGGGCACGGATGACGGCGCCAATGTGGAGATCCATCAGCTGGTGGGGGATGACAATATTTATATTTTCGGCGATTCCAGCCAGACAGTCATTGACCGGTATAAGGACGGAAGCTACTGCTCCAGGGACTACTATGAATCCAATCCCGCCATCAGGGAAGCGGTTGACTTTATCACAGGACCGGCCATGCTCGCTGTCGGATGCAAGGAAAATCTGACCCGCCTTTCCAATGAATTGCTGAACAAAGACTGGTTTATGACCTTCCCTGATTTTGATGCCTACTGCAAAACCAAGGAACAGGCATACAGCGATTATGAAAACCGCACCCAGTGGGCAAAAAAAATGCTTGTAAATATCAGCCAGGCCGGATTCTTCTCCTCCGACCGCACAATTTTGGAATATAACAGGGATATATGGAAGCTGGATGAGGAATAGCATACCGCCGGGGGGATAATTGTAATAAATTTGCCATAATTTTCATAAAATCTTCAAATTCATGTGGTATCTTCTGTGTTATACTTGAGTGAGTTTGAACTTTCATTCCAGTATGACTGAAATCAGATCCATATCGAAAAGGAGTAATTATATTATGAATCAATTAGCGGCAATGGCCCTTTCGCTTGCCCTGGGTACAGCGCTTGCGGCTACCCCTTATAGTACGGCTTCTCTTAACACGGCCTCGTTTCACACCACCGGGGCCGTGGATTCACCGGAGGCATTTTCCACCTTTGCAGTGGGTCCCGGCCTTAACAACCTCTCTGTAAAAGACGACTATGCCTCCTACCAATGGGCATTACGCAATGACGGCCAGGTGCAGAGAATTGAGCGCAAGCTGGACATTAAAACCGTGGACCCCATTATAAACACGGACGAAAACGGGGTGGACAGCATTTCCCTGCCTCCCCTGGGTCCCAGCAACTTTAAAGCCTTGACCACCGATGCGGTCAAGGGGATCGATATCAACATCCAGCCGGCCTGGGAATTCTATGACCAGCTTGAGGCAAAGCGCCCCGTTGTCGTAGCTGTCATAGATACAGGCATCGATACCACTCATCCCGACCTTAAGGATTCCATGTGGGTCAACGAGGATGAGATACCCGGCGATGGCATTGACAATGACGGAAATGGTTACATCGATGACGTGAACGGATGGAATTTCCTTGACAATACCAATCAGCTCTATGTGGGAAAGGAAGACAATCACGGCACCCACGCTGCGGGCACCATTGCTGCGTCCCGCGGCAACGGCGGTATTGCGGGGATCAATGACGGCCAGTATGTAAAGATCATGTCTTTAAAAGCCCTGGGCGGTGAAAGCGGCAAGGGAAGCCCGGAAAGTGTCATAGCCGCCATCCGCTATGCGGAGGCCAACGGCGCCCAGATATGCAATCTGAGCTTTGGCTCTGAAAACTATACCGAGGAATTCATGGCAGTCATACAGAATTCCAAGATGCTCTTTGTGGTGGCTGCCGGAAATGGGGATGAAAATGAAAAGGGATACAGCATTGACCAGTATCCCGTATATCCTGCCAGCCTTCCCTTTGACAATGTGATCACGGTGGCCAACCTTATGTTTGACGGCAAGCTGGACCGAAGCTCCAATTACGGACCTGTGAATGTGGACCTTGCCGCTCCGGGCTGTTTTATCCTGAGCACGATCCCGGACCGTTCCTACGCGTTCATGACCGGCACCTCCATGGCAGCCCCCATGGTAACAGGAGCCGCTGCCATGGTCTATTCCGCCAGACCGGATCTGGATCTGATCGGGGTCAAGAACGTCCTTCTGGCCTCAGCAAAAAAACTGGATACCCTAAACGGCAGGGTACTCAGCGGAGGTATGCTGGATGTGTACTCGGCATTGCAGTGGGGAAGGCCGCAGTAAGATGCGGGTGTTTGGATGGGGCGGAGTACGGGGATAAGGATTCAAGCAGCCGTTGGGTAATGAGTTACAGGTTTTAGTATTTTAGCAAGTTTTATTTTTCTCCCCCCTTCCCATCGCATCATACAGCCCAAAAAAGGCATTGTCCACGACCGCATGGTTTGGACAATGCCTTTTTATTATCACTTATAAATCAATCACGCCATAAGCCATATCTGCTTATATTATACGGGATATGCCTTGCTCTCCTTGTCGGCCACGGAGCTGTCCACCTTTGTCTGCTGGGCTGCTCTGTACTCGAAGAAGTCCTTTGCAACAGCCGGGAACAGTGCATAGCTGAGCACGTCCTCATCCTGCTGTTTCCACTGCGCGCATTCTTTCTCAAACTGAGGCAGCTGCGGCGGGATCAGGTCTGCAGGTCTGCAGGTGATAGGGGTCTCGTCACCGATGATCTTCTTCTGAACCTCGGCGTTAAACGGCTTAACCGTCTGGCCGAACTCACCTAACATGATCTTCTTGGATTCCTTTGGAACCATCTTGTAGCGCTCACCCATGATCACGTTCATAACAGCCTGTGTACCAACGATCTGGGATGATGGTGTAACCAAAGGCGGCTCGCCAAAGTCCTTACGCACTCTGGGGATCTCCTCCAGAACTTCGCGGTACTTGTCTTCCTGTCCTGCGTCCTTAAGCTGCTTTACCAGGTTGGAAAGCATGCCGCCCGGAACCTGATACTGAAGGGTCTTGATGTTAACGCCTAATACCTTTGGATTGAGAAGGCCGCTCTTAAGCGCCTCGTCACGTATGGGCTGGAAGTGATCTGCGATCTCAGCCAGCAGTGCCTGGTCATATCCTGTGTCATATGGAGTTCCGCGGAAGGTCTCCACCATTACCTCGGTAGCCGGCTGGCTGGTTCCCAGTGCCAGAGGCGACATAGCGCAGTCAATGATCTCACAGCCTGCTTCCACTGCCTTTAAGTAGGTCATGGATGCAACGCCGGAGGTGTAGTGGGTGTGCAGGTCGATAGGAAGCTTTGTCCCTTCCTTCAGCGCCTGTACCAACTCTGCTGCTGCGTATGGTGTCAGCAGACCTGCCATATCCTTGATACACAGGGAGTCAGCTCCCATATCCTCAATTCGTTTGGCAATGTCCTTCCAGTAATCCAGTGTATATGCATCACCCAGCGTGTAGCACAGGGCGATCTGTGCATGTCCCTTTTCTTTATTGGTTGCCCTGACGGCTGTCTCCAGGTTACGGATATCATTCAGACAGTCGAAAATACGGATGATATCAATACCATTGGAAATGGACTTCTGTACAAAATATTCCACCACATCATCTGCATAGTGATTGTATCCCAGGATGTTCTGTCCACGGAACAGCATCTGCAGTTTGGTGTTCTTAAATCCGTCCCTCAGTTTCCTAAGTCTATCCCATGGATCTTCCTTCAGGAAACGAAGGCAGGAGTCAAATGTCGCACCGCCCCAGCACTCAACTGCGTGGTAGCCTACCTTGTCCATCTTATCAATAATGGGCAGCATCTGCTCAGTAGACATTCTGGTTGCAAGCAAAGACTGATGAGCGTCACGAAGGACGGTCTCCACAATCTTTACTGGCCTCTTCTCTATCTCTGCCATAGTAATAATTCCTCCTCGTTATGAGCATTAGCGCCTGTCCTTAAGGCGCTTACGTGCGATACAGACCACCGCCGCTCCGACAGGTTTCACACCTGCCTCGCGCAGCGGCTGTCATTGTCAAAATGTGTTGCCACTATACACCAAATATTGCCATGAACGTACCGGCCGCAACTGCTGTACCGATAACGCCTGCAACGTTGGGTCCCATAGCGTGCATCAGCAGGAAGTTGGTAGGATCAGCCTCAGCTCCCACCTTCTGGGATACACGTGCTGCCATGGGAACCGCGGACACGCCTGCGGATCCGATCAGCGGGTTGATCTTGCCTCCGGTCAGCTTGCACAGAAGCTTTCCTAAGAGCACGCCGCCGATGGTGCCGAAGATAAATGCGGTAAGGCCCAGGGCTACGATCTTAATGGTTGTAACATTCAAAAATGCCTCAGCACTTGTGGTTGCGCCTACGGAAGTTCCCAGCAGGATAACAACAATGTACATCAGCGCATTGCTTGCCGTATCAGCCAGCTGCTTCACAACGCCGCTCTCACGGAACAGGTTGCCCAGCATCAGCATGCCTACAAGAGGAGCTGTGGATGGCAGGATCAGACACACCACAATGGTTACAATGATGGGGAATAAGATCTTCTCCAGTCTGGAAACCGGACGAAGCTGTTCCATCTTGATCTTGCGCTCTTTCTCAGTTGTAAGCAGCTTCATAAACGGCGGCTGGATAATGGGTACCAGCGCCATATAGGAATATGCTGCCACTGCAATGGGCCCCATGATCTGGGTCTGTCCCAGCTTACTGCACAGGAACAGGGAAGTAGGTCCGTCCGCGCCTCCAATGATGGAGATGGCAGCTGATTCCTTGCCTGAGAATCCCAACAGGATAGCCAGGAAATAGGCGGAATAAATACCCAGCTGTGCGGCAGCACCCATCAAGAAGCTGATGGGGTTTGCGATCAGCGGACCAAAGTCTGTCATGGCTCCCACGCCCAGGAAGATAAGGGAAGGCAAGATGCTCCACTCATCCAGCTGGAAGAAGTACCACAGAAGTCCTCCGGTGCCATTGGAGGTCTCCTCCGGAGAGTACATGATCTCCGGATAAATATTAACCAGCAGCATACCGAAAGCAATCGGAATCAGCAGCAGGGGTTCAAATCCTTTTCTGATCGCAAGGTATAAGAACACCAGGGCTACTAAGATCATCACATAATTCCCCACTCCCAGATGGAAAAACGCCATCTGGTTCAGCAGGTTGTTTATCAAATTGCCAAAATCCATAATGTTCCCTCCATAATGAATCCCATATTGCTATGGGTCCATCTTTTCTATTAGTTCAGAGTAGCCAAAACCGCGCCGGATTCAACGGAATCGCCAGTGGATACATTAATGCTGGCAATGGTTCCATCCTGAGGAGCCACAATATCGTTTTCCATCTTCATGGCTTCCAGAACCAGAATAACATCACCCTTCTTAACAGCCTGTCCAACAGCGCTCTTTACTGCAACTACCTTGCCGGGCATGGGAGCTGCCACCTGTACGGAGCCTGCTGCGCCTGCGGGAGCTGCCGCTGGTGCAGGAGCTGCTGCAGGGGCTGCGGCCGGTGCAGGAGCTGCCACCGGTGCTGCGGCCACTGGTGCAGCACCGGCTGCTGCGCCCTCTTCAACGGTTACTGCATATGCTTTTCCATTTACTGTAATTGTATATGTCTTCATTATATAATTCCTCCTGAAATTAAGAATAATTACGGAATCCCTGTTCCTTATCTCCGCCTGGAACCCTGTACCCGGCGGATGGAACGAACCACCAGTCCGTTAGAAGAAGTTCCCTCATAAGCGGCAATGGCCGCTGTTATAACTGCCACAAGTTCTGCGTCATCAGACAGATCCGCACTTACTGCCGGTGCCGCTGTATTAACCGGTACCGCCGGTACTGGTGCCGGAGTGTCTTTCTTTGTATTCTTTCCTGTCTCCCACTGATGGATGAACTTAAAGCAGGCGATCAAAAGGCTGATGAAGATAAGTACCGCGAACACGGTTCCGATACCGATCGCGGAATAAACCGTTGCCGATTCCATCAAACTGCCTACATCCTTGGCGTCATCATCGTTCCCCAGGTCGGTGAACTCTGTCTTAAGTTCCTGTGTGGCCATATTCAGGTTCAGCACGTACTGCATGGAACCCTCTGTAAAGGTAACAGGAATCATCACCGTATAACTGCCGTCTGCCAAAAGCACTACGCTTGCGCTGTCCAGGTCAATTCCCTTAACATCTCCCAGCTCATGTCTGATCTCGATCTGGGTATTGTACAGGTTTGCGCTTTCCTGATCCCCCTGGGCCTCGGTCAGTGCCTTCTGGATGATCATCTGCTCCATGGATGTTCCCAGGGTCTGGGCCGCTGAAAGCTTCAGGGACTGGGCCATGGCGTCATCTACAAGAGTTCCCTCCGTACTGATCTCGGGAACCTTTGCCGCAGCATCTTCCTGTTTTGCAGTACAGGCTGACAGGCTCACCAGGCAGGCAGCCATGAGAACCGCTGCTGCCACTCGTTTCATTAATCGTCTCATATACCTGTCACCTCTCTTTAAACCGTGCCATGCTTCTTAGACGGACGGTCCTCTCTCTTTGTGAACAGCATTTCAAAGGCTGCGATCACCCGCTGACGGGTCTCCTCTGCCTTGATAATATCGTCTACATATCCTCTCTTAGCTGCGGAAACAGCGCTGGACTGCAGGGATGTGTACTCTGCTGTCTTCTCTGCGATCAGGGCTGCTGCCTGATCTGATGCAGCGATCTCCTTTGCATACATGATCTTAACAGCCTCGGAAGGATTCATCATTCCAATAACTGCGCCCGGCCATGCGTAAACCACATCCGCCCCAATGGACTTGCTGCCCATGGACAGGTATGCGCTGCCAAATGCATCCTTAACAACAACAGTTACCTTGGGCACGCTTGCATTGGCGTATGCATAGGTAAGGCGTGCCGCTGCCTTTGCCATTCTTCTCTCGCTGCAGATCTTTGCCTTGTAGCCCTTTACGTTCACCAGGGTGAGCACAGGGATATTGAACGCATCGCAGAAATTAATAAAATCAGTTGCCTTGTCACAGCCCTTGCCGGACAATACAGCCTCAAACTCTTCCTTCTTCTCTCCGTTGTCATAAACTTCGGTACGGTTGGCGACACAGCCAACGGTTGTCCCATTCAGCCGGATGAAGCCGGTAACCATGGAAGGTTCATATGCTTTCTTCACTTCCATGAAAAAATTATTATCAGAAATCATGGTCAGGGCCAGACCTGTATCCCCGGTACAAGCTTCCAGATTCCCGCACATGCGGTTTAAGTCATCCTGACACTCGCCGTAAGACATATCATCCTCATTGTTGGACGGTAAAATAGATACCAGGCTGCGGATCTGAGCCATAATAGATGCCTCATCACCTGCAAAATCAACCAGTCCAGACTCTTTAGCCTGGAAGTCAGCCGAGGAGGTGTCACATTTTTCAATGTAATTGCCGTCAATTGCGTTCGGTGCATTAACAAACAGCTTTCCGGACTTCTCTTCCATGAAAGTGAAGTCTGTGATGCCTGCTGATACCGCCATACCCCCGCCGCAGGTTCCAAAGATCGCTGTTATCTGTGGAATCACGCCGGAAGCCATTGTCTGGCTTAAATACAGCTTTCCAAAGCCGTCCAGTGCATCAGTTGCCTCCTGGAGACGAAGCCCTGCGCAGTCTACCAGGCCAATGACAGGTGCTCCCATCTTCATTGCCATGGAATAGATGTTGCAGATTTTCTTTGCATGCATTTCACCCATGGATCCGCCTAATACAGACGCATCCTGGCTGTATACATACACCAGGCATCCACCGATGGTACCATAACCGGTAACCACACCATCAGCCGGGGTCTCCTGCTCAGTCATGTTAAAGTCCGTACTTCTGGCAGTGATGTACGCGCCGACTTCAACAAAACTGTTCTCATCAAGCAGGGCTGCAATGCGGCTGCTTGCTGAAGTTTGTGCTGAATTACTCATTTTCCAGTCCTCCATCATTCATAAGTTTAACAATACCTAAACATCAGAACCTGAATTTAACCCTGACGTCAAAAAAAGCAGAAATATTGCCACATACAATTATAATAATAAATTTGTCAAATATCAAGTTCTTTCGGCATAAAAAAGTGAAAATATTAACGAAATCCCGGATCAGGGTAACAGAAAGGAGTTGTAGCATTTCCAAAAGAAAAGGAAAGGCTGCAACTCCATTTTTGTTACATAGTGATCACCGCCTGCAAACAGGGGTATTTATGTCATTGAAAAAAACTTGTCGTGAATGACCTGCACTGCTTTCTCCGCATCCTTTTTGTCCACCAGAACGGATATCTTGATCTCACTGGTGGAGATCATATTGATATTGATGTTGGCGTCATAGAGCGCTTCAAATAATTTGGCTGCAACACCGGGATTGTTGATCATGCCCGCTCCCACCACGGAAACCTTGGCGATCTCTGAATTGGTCTCCAGACGGCCGTAACGGATCTCCTCCCTGTGCTCCTTAAGAAGGGCTGCCGCCCGCTCCAGGTCCGGCCCGGCCACGGTAAAGCAAATATCCTTTCCCTCCTCATGGCCAATGCCCTGAAGGATGATATCCACATTGATATAGTGCTGTGCCAGCAGCGAAAATACCTTAAAGGAGGTTCCGATCTCATTGGGCACCCCGATCAGTGCAATCCTTGAAATATCCTTGTCCTTGGCAACGCTGCTGATATATGATTTTTCCATGCGTTTTGCTACCCCCTTGATTTTTGTACCCGGATGGCCTGTGAAGCTTGACAGGACCTCCAGCTTTATATTGTATTTCTTTGCCATTTCCACGGATCTGTTATGTAATACCTGTGCTCCCAGGGTAGCCAGCTCCAGCATCTCGTTGTAGGTAACTTCCTCCAGCTTCCTTGCGCCCTTTACCGTCCTGGGATCAGCGGTGTACACGCCGTCCACATCCGTATAGATCTGGCACAGGTCAGCGTCCAGGGATGCTGCCAGGGCCACCGCGGAGGTGTCGGATCCGCCCCGCCCCAGGGTGGTAATGTCCTCGTTCCTGTTCACGCCCTGAAACCCGGTCACGATAACGATCCTGCGCTGGTTCAGCTCCGCCTCGATGCGCTCCGTGTCCACCTTTTTGATCCGGGCATTCATGGAGACCGTATTGGTCATCATTCCGGCCTGCCATCCGGTAAGGGAAATGACCGGGCAGCCCAGGGCCTCAATGGCCATGGCGCACAGGGATACGGATATCTGCTCCCCTGTGGACAGCAGCATGTCCATCTCCCGGTTGGATGCATTGGGATTGATCTCCTTTGCTTTTTCAATCAGGTCATCGGTGGTATCCCCCTGTGCGGAGAGCACGGCGACCACCTGGTTCCCGGCCTTGTAAGTGTCAGTGATGATCCTCGCCACATTGCGGAGCCTTTCTGCGTCAGCCACAGAAGTGCCTCCGAATTTCTGTACAATTAAACCCATAGTTATTCCTTTCCAGGTACCGGCCTCTGTCACCCGGTACTCCTTGCAAAAAAGCGGTGTCCCCCCAGGGCCACCGCTCCTGTGCCGCCTGGCGGCACCAGCGTTCTACTAAATATTTTACACGCAGACCTTTATTTGTCAACCACTCAATTCTCCAGGTTTCTCCACTTAAAGTTGGGAATCACATCGGACCACTTGCTGATGCCGATAATGGATTTTGCAAACTCCGTGGCTTCCAGGGTGGAGTTCTTCTTATCAATATCCCGGAATACCTGCCAGATCTTCTTGCGTTTGGTTGCCACGATCAGATTGGGCTGGTTCATATCACACTCCCAGAGTCCGAACTTCAGCCCGTCCTTTGCCTCGGACGGAGCATCCACCTGGCGGCTTACTGTGTAGGCGTCAATATAGGGATTGCTGTCCACCAGATAATAGGAGTATGCATAGGCGGCTGCCTGGATCTCAGGTATGTTGCCCCTGGTGGGACTGTAGGAGGTAAAGCCCTGCTCAGTCAGAATAATGTGGCGCACATGACCGGATGGCGTGCGCAGTGTTTCCTGGACAAAATAATCCGTGAGCACGTTCAGATTGGCAAAGTTGATCACCGGTGAATTAAAATCATTGGTGAACAGGCCCGTGGTCTGGGGATCATCCCAAAATTCCGGTTCTGTCATGGGACAGGGATAAGGATGGTATGCAAGACCCCAGTCCATCTGTCCCTCGGTGTTTGCAATGGAGTTAAAACTGTCCACAATCTGCTTGCCGCCGTACTTCAGCTTTCCATCGATCTCGTTCATCCAGTTGTAATCCAGGGAAAAATATACCCTGTCATTGGCATTGGTGCTCTTGATCGCAGTATAGATAACCCGGAACGCCTTCTGATATGCCTTTACATAGCTGGTCAGATCCGTGGCACCCATGTAGTTCCACTGCTGGTTGTTGATCTCGTTGCCGATGATCCAGTTAGACACCTTGCCGTAGCTGGAGTTGGACCCGCTGTAATGGTCTGCCAGGAAGGAGGCAATGGCCTTTGTCTGCTCAAATCCGCTCTCCGTCTCAGCATTGAACATGTAATAAAATGCATTGGAGCTTTTCTGGGTCCCCGGATAGATCAAGTCCGGCGTATTGGGGTTCCAGTCATTTAACAAAATAACCGTTACGGTCATACCCTTATTGGACAGCGCGCTGATGGTCTTGTCATAGGCATCCACCACAGCCTTGTTAAAATGATAGGTCTTTCCGTCATACTGATATGTGATTCCTGTTCCCATAATCTGGGAAAACGCAATATTGGTGGTCACATGCTTTACACCCAGATCAAAGGCGTCCTCCAGCATGTCAATCTCAATATTCAGTCCTTTTTTGGAAAGGGGATCCTTAAATGCCGCGGTATTCTTAGCCACGATCTCAGGATTGGTGATATAGTGAGGTTTGCTGACGGATATAAATTGGGTCCCGTCATATACGGCCAGCTGGAATTTGCTGTACAGGCGGTCCTGAGCCGTTCCCAGGTTTAACGGTATGGTCACCGAAGTGCTGCCCAGGGCTGCCGCCGATGCTGCAAAGTCCCTTCTGCCTCCCAGCTCCTCCTCATAAGGCTGCATCTCAAACACGTAGACATTGCCGTCCGTACCAGCTGCGTCTCCGCTGCTGTTAAAGGCAATCTCTATGTTTTGTTTATCTCCTGTAATCTTACAGGAAGTAATCTGTCCTGACACTGCGGGAGCTGCCGGCTCTGTCCCGGCCGTGGTTTCAGCCTGGGCCGTATCCGCCAGGGCCATACCGGTTCCAAAAGCGGCTGTCCCGCAGACCAGGAGCGCTGCCAGAGCCAGCGCCTTACCTCCCATTAACATATTTCTCTTCATTTTCATTTCCTCCCAACTTTCTCCAGAATAGGATACAAGGTACATCATACAAAAAGAAGTTTACTTTTTCCGTGAACTTTTTATTACATGTATCTTAATTATTTGTATGATGGATTCCCGATTTTTAAGTGGATTTTTTATCCAATTTATGGCATGATAATATGGATAGGTATATAATGGAAGTGTGAATTGAATGTCTGGATCCTTCCAACACATAAGGAGGTAACTAACTTGGCTAGCAGAGCAGAATTAAAAGCGCGGGCAAAAGCATGTTTAAAAAAATACTATTGGATGGCTCTTTTGGTGAGCCTTGTGGCAACCATATTGGGCGGAGGCGGCAATACCTCCGTTAATTTCAGTATACCGGGCCGTTCCGGCTCCCGTTATCTGACGGAAGACTTTGATCTGGCGGCCCTGATCGCTGTTATGTTCATCGTTATCATCATGTCTGTCATCATTTTTATTGTATGTGTCCTGATACAGACCTTTCTGAGCAACGTGGTGCGGGTGGGACTGTGCTCCTACTTTATTGAAAGCAGGCAGAGACAGGCGGACGCGGGCTTTGAACGCCTGTTTTACGGATTTGGCGGCGGCAGATATCTTAAGATCGTAAAGGCAATGTTTATGAAGGACCTGATCATATTCGGCTGGACCCTGCTTCTCATCATTCCCGGCATTATCAAGACATACCAGTACGCAATGGTTCCATATATCCTGGCCGAATACCCGGATATGGATTACCGCAGCGCCCTGGACCAGAGCAGGAACATGATGGATGGGCACAAATTCCAGTTCTTTGTATTGCAGCTGTCCTTTATCGGCTGGGAAATTCTAGGTATCCTGGCATGCTGTATCGGTATCATCTTTGTGCTTCCTTATGAAAATGCAACCTATGCGGAATATTATGAGGAATTAAAACAGATGGGGTACAGACAGGAATATAACGGAACTTACTGATACAGTCCAGAAGACAGGGCTTACCGGTACGGTCCAGAAGACGGAAATTGCCGGTACGGTCCAGAAGACGGAAAAAGCAGGATTTCAGGGAGGTAAATCCCTGTAAATCCTGTTTTTTAGTTTTGGGACAGCGGCGGATCGGTCTATCCCGGGATGGTTCCCGTCACAGTGCAGTTACATCCATCACAGTCCGGTCACATTGATTACAGCTCCTGTATCCGCCGAACTGACCAGGGCAGCGTATTTGGCCAATGCAGGTTTTCTGGGCTTTCTCACAGGAACAAAGGCCATTTTTCTTTTCTCCAGTTCCTCCTGGGACACTTCAAGGTGAAGGCCGCGGCCTGCAATATCGATTTCGATCACGTCCCCATCTTCCACCAGTCCGATGGGACCTCCCGAGGCGGCTTCCGGGGACACATGGCCCACGCAGGGACCGTGGGTGGCCCCGGAAAAGCGGCCGTCCGTTACCAGGGCGCAATCCTCATCCATTCCCCGTCCCATAATCAGAGCCGTGGTGGAGAGCATTTCCCTCATCCCCGGCCCTCCCTTGGGTCCTTCATATCGGATCACAATCACGGTTCCCTTTTCAACCGTATTGTTGCTGATGGCTTCGTCCGCCTCCTCCATGGAGTTGAATACACGGGCTTTCCCCTTAAAATGATACATGGAAGATTTAACCCCCGACTGCTTGACCACGGCGCCCCTTGGCGCCAGATTTCCGCGGAGCACCGCGATGCCGCCCTCAGGCTTCTGGGGGGATTCCATGCTCTTTAACACATCATCAGGAGCGGCTTTGACCTGTTGAAGCAGTTCCCTTAAGGTGCTGCCTGTTACCGTAAGTACATCCCCGTGGATCCTGCTCTCTATGGTCTTTAACACGGCTGAGATCCCGCCGCTTGCATCCAGTGATACAATGGGGTATTTTCCGGAGGGCTGCAGGTTACACACAAAGGGAACCTGCCGGCTGATCCGGTCAAAATCCTCCAGGTCCAGCTTTACTCCTGCCTCATGGGCAATTGCCATCAGGTGCAGGACCAGGTTGGTGGAGGAACCAGTGGCCATGGCTCCGGCAACACCGTTCAGCATGGACTCCCGGGTGAGGATCTTCCTGGGTGTGATCCCCTTTCTCAGAAGTTCCAGCACACATCTGCCTGATGCCTTGGCAATCCGCTTTCTCTTGTTGGATACCGCTGGTGCTGTCCCTGCTCCGGGCAGGGCCATGCCCAGCACCTCCGTGAGCATACACATGGAATTGGCGGTTCCCAGGTGGGCACAGCTTCCAACCGTTGGAAGGGCTGCTTTCTCAGCCTCCTTCATCTCCTCCACAGTCACAGTCCCCATTTCCACACGTCCGGGATATTCCCTGAGTTCAGAGGAACAAAACAGCGGATTGCCCCCCACATTTCCGGGAAGCATGGGGCCGCCCGGCACAATGACGGCCGGGATATCCAGCCTGGCGGCCGCCATCAGCATGCCCGGTATGATCTTGTCACATCCCGGCAGCAGCACCATGGCGTCAAAATGATGGGCCTCCGCCACCATTTCCACGGAATCGGCGATCAGGTCCCTGCTGGCCAGCGGATAACACATCCCCTTATGCCCCTGGCACAGGCCATCGCAGATAGCGATCGTCTCCGACTGCCTTGGTACGCCTCCCGCCTCTATGATCCCCTGTTTCACATACTCTGCCAGTTCACGCAGATGCACATGCCCAGGCACCATTTCGCTGAAGGAACCGATGACCGCCACAAAAGGCTTTTTCATATCCTCCTCATCCATACCCGCGGCATACAAAAGCGCCCTCTGCCCCGACCGCCCAAGGCCATTGGTCAGAGTGCTGCTGCGGTATTTCCTGTCTTTCATCTCAAACGCATCTTCGTAGTTCTTTTTGTAGTCCTCTTTGTACTCCATATCGTACTTCATAACACCCTCCTTATATGCAGTTGCTTACTGTATAGGTAACGGTTCAGGACGGTTCATTTTCTTGACCGGAAAAGCCGGTCAAGAAGCATCGGATGTTCCCTCTATTTCACCCATTTTCCCGCCGTCCTTAACTGTTACGTGTATATTATAATTCGTTACCTTTAATAAGTAAAATTAATAGTTTTACTCTTACTGTTAATTTTTTTAACAGTATCTTTCCTGCCCTGTTGTATTTCCCCACATTTCCATTTATAATTAAGGTAGTGGAGCACAAGGAGGTTTTCATGAATCTAAAGGAGATAGAGTATATTGTAAAAATCGCGGAGGAGCGCAATGTGACAAGGGCGGCAAAAAAACTGTTCCTCACCCCCTCTGCCCTGAACCAGCAGCTGCTCCATCTGGAACGCGAGATCGGCACGCCCCTCTTTTTCCGTTCGCGCACCGGATGGTCTCCCACGGAAGCCGGGGAGGTCTACCTCAGCGCTGCCAGGGAAATGCTGCGTCTAAAGCGTGAGACCTATCATCGCCTCCAGGATATCACTGACGCAAAAAAAGGCTCTCTCTCCATCGGTTTCCCGCCGGAAAGAGGCGCCCACATGTTCACCAGTATCTATCCTGTTTTTCATAAAGAGTATCCAGGTATTGTGATCAATGTATCGGAGGTAAGCGTCCGAAGGCAGCAGCAGATGATCATCCAGGGCAGCCTGGACATAGGGTTCATGACCCTGCAGGATAATCAGCGCACAGATGATGAGTATCTGCCTATCAGCACCGAGGAGCTGGTGCTGGCCGTCCCGTCCGTCCATCCCCTGTGCAGCCAGGCAAAGCCCGGCGGCAAGGGTCCTTATCCGGAACTGGATCTGGAAGGCCTTAAGTACGAACCCTTTGCCCTGATGTACAGGGAATCCACCATCCGCCAATGGGTTGACACCATCTTCCGGCAGGCAGGCTTTGTTCCCAATGTACTGTTTGAGACAGCCAGGGCCCGGACCATTCTCCATATGGTGGGAGCGAGGATGTGCTGCGGCCTGGTGCCTGAGTCAGATACACTGGCTCTGCGGGAGGATGTATCCTATTTTTGCCTGCCGGACCACCCTTCATGGAAGATTGTGGCCAGCTACCGCAAAAACAGTTACCTGAGCAGTCCTGCCATGTACCTGGTCCAGCTGGCATCGCAGTATTGGCAGGATCCTAGCAGAGTTTCTCCATAACTGAGGCCGATGTCTTTTCATTGTTCACACTGCAGGTATCATAGTATCTTCTGTAATACTCGGTGTACAAAAGGTCAATGAGGAACAGCTGGCTGATCTCCGCCGATGAAGAACCAGCCTGCAGCGGACTTTCATTGGCGCCGCACAGCAGTACCATGTCGCCGTAAGCAGTCAGAGGGGACTTGACGAAACGGGTGATACATACAATTTCCGCCCCTGCCTGCTTGGCCAGCTGCGCCACATGGATGGTATCCTTGGTGGCTCCCGAATAGGAGAACACCACAGCCACCTCACCCTTGGTCATGGTGGAGGCCATCATGGCCTGGATATGGGAGTCTGATGCGCAGTACACCTTGGACTCTATTTTAAGGAATTTGTCGGCCGCCTTCATGGCCGTGGTCATGCTGGTGCCCACGCCGTAAAAACAGATGCGCGTGGCGTTGTGGAAACACTGGATAACCTGTTCAAAATGGTCTCTCTTAAGAAGTGATTGGGTCTCCTTAAGTGCGTTTATATTGGAAGCCAGCACCTTCTGGACCACCTCGTCAAAGGTGTCATCCAGGTCGATATCCCCTTCCATCTGTCCCATGCCCTGCCTGCCCTCATTAAGGCTCAGGGACAGAAGCATTTTAAATTCCTGATACCCTTTGCAGTTCATGGTCTTGCAAAACCGGAACACACTGGTATCACCCACGTTGCAGACCTCGGCCAGTTCCGTGATGGACATGAACAGAACTTTTTTAGGATAATTGAGGATATAGTCCGCCACCTTTTTTTCCGCTTTTGTAAACTGGTTGTACTCTCCTCTGATCCTCACTAAAAAATCCGCTGTCATTTGCCTTCCTCCTTTGGCTGCCCGAAGCCTGAAAAATAAATTTATTAACAGTTCAGAACGGCGTGAAAATGGGTACAAAAGCGGGCGTTAAGCTTGCTCATAAGTCCGTTTTTGCACCCACTTTCACATTGGATGGACATCCGATGCTTCTTGACCGGCTTTTCCGGTCAAGAAGATGAGCCGTACTGAACAGTTACAATTTATCTATATTATAAAAAAAAATATTTCTTTTAGCAAGAGAGGGGTGTACTTCTTATGAAGCATTTGTCTAAAAAAGAACTTTTCTCAATTCCTAACCTGATGGGATATTTCCGCCTTGTCATGATTCCGGTATTTGTATGGCTGTATCTCCACGCTGTGACGGACGCAGACTATTACAGGGCTGCCCTGGTCATGGGCATTTCCTCCATCACCGATATGTTTGACGGTATGGTTGCCAGGAAATTCAACATGATCACGGAATTCGGCAAGTTCCTGGACCCTCTGGCCGACAAACTGACCCACGGCGCCATCCTTCTCTGCCTTTTAAGCCGCTATCCTCTGATCCTCCTGTTAGTCGTCCTTTTTGCGGCAAAGGAAGGGTTCATGCTCGTTATGGGCGCCATCAAGCTGCGCCAGGGCAAAAAGCTAGACGGCGCCATGTGGTTTGGGAAATGCTGCACCGCCCTGCTTTTTGTAGTCCTCTTCCTTTTCCTCCTGTTCCCCCATATGCCTATCCCTCTGGTCAATGGGCTGATCCTGCTGTGCGGGGTAGTGATGGCGGTGACTCTTGTGATGTATGTACGGGTGTTTAGACGGATGTAGGGCCGGCCTTAAACCGGTATCCCCTCCTTGATCGCCGCTACAAACCTCCTTGTAATATCTCCTGGCTCATCGCACTCCTCCCCTTTCTAAAAATGGAACATATCCAGTTCCTCTGCCTGATACTTTTCCTTAATTCTGAGAATCTCTTCCTTAAGGCCCGTGAGTTCTGAATCCTCATAGTTGTAGAACGGCTTTCTGGAGTACCCGGATTCCAGCCCTCTCCAGTTCATCATACCGTGGAGCACGGATGGGAAATCATATTTCAGGGCCGCGAAGATCACCTCATCCGCAATCTTCTGAAGCCTCATTCCTCCCTTGATATCGCTCGCCTCCACCTTGGCCAGAATCTTCTTGTACAGATCCGGGAACAGGTTGTAGAAGGAACCGATGATACCGTCCGCCCCTGCGCACATGCCGGAAAATGCCATCTCATCACAGCCTGAATAGATCATGAAATCACTGCCCAGCTTTTCCTTCAGGTATCCCATCTCATCATGGGATCTTGCCGTGTATTTGAGGCCGTGCACATTGGGAAGGTCCGCCAGCTTCAGCAACAGGCCCATGTCCATAAGCCCTGCCAGCTGGATGTTATAGACCACCATGGGAAGGGGCGTTGCCTCAGAGATATCTTTGTAATAGCTGTAAATATCATCCGCCCTGAACTTCCAATAGAAAGGAGGCACGGACGAAATGGCGTCCGCCCCTGCCTCATAGGCGTGCTTTGCCAGTTCAATGGATTTCTTTGTGCCAATATCCCCCACATGTACGATTACCGGAACCCGCCCTTTAACCTGATCGATCACAGTGTCCACCACCAGGTTCCGCTCCTCGGCGGTCATGGTAAAGCATTCTCCCGTACTGCCGGTGAGATAAAATCCGTCTGCTCCATGGTCCAGCATAAAATCCACCATACGTCTGGTGCACTGGATATCAACATTTTCCTCTTTGTCAAAAAATGTCATCATTGCCGGGATGACTCCCTTGATCTGTGTCATTTTAAATTTACTCATGATTGCCTCCTGTTGTTTGAACCTCTTTCTTTGCAGCTGCCTGCTCGCTGACGCGGTGGCAGCATACCATATGTTCCCTCCCTTCCTGCATGATAATGGTGGGATGGGGTATCTCGGTCCTGCATTTTTCCATACACTCCGGGCACCTTGGGTGGAAGGTGCAGCCGGACGGCGGGTTCACCGGGCTGGGTACATCGCCCTGAAGCGGGATCCTCTTGCGCCTCTTATCTATATCCGCAATGGGAATCGCGCTGAGCAGCGCCTTTGTGTAAGGATGGAGCGTATGTTCAAATAGCTCTTCCGTATCCGCCATCTCCACCACCCGCCCCAGGTACATGACCACGATCCGGTCACTGATGTATTCCACCACGGACAGGTCATGGGTGATAAACATGTAAGTGAGGCCGCGCTCCACCTGGAGCTTTTTCAGAAGCTGCAGCACCTGGGCCTGAATGGATACGTCCAGGGCCGACACAGCCTCATCGCACACAATAAATTCAGGGGATACGGACAAGGCTCTGGCTATACCGATCCTCTGCCTCTGGCCGCCTGAAAACTCATTGGGATACCGCTCCATGTACTCCGGAGGCAGGTTAACTGCTTCCAGAAGCTTTGCTATCTTTTCCTTCCTGACCTTTTTGCTCCTCTCCCCAAACCGGATCAGGGGTTCCTGCATGGAACCGAATATGGTAAAGGACGGATTCAGGGAGGAATATGGATCCTGGAACACGATCTGCATCTTGCACCGAGCTTCATCCAGCTCCCTCTTATTCATACCGATCAGCTCCCTCTCCCCTGTCTCAAAGGAATATCGGATACTGCCCTCCGTGGGTTTGATCAGCTGAAGGATACTTTTCCCCAGGGTGGTCTTGCCGCAGCCGCTTTCTCCTACCACACCCAGTATTTCCCCCTTGTATATGTCAAGGTTCACATCATCCACTGCCTTCACATACCCCACGGTCCGCTTAAATACCCCCTGTTTCACAGGGTAATACGTCTTCAGGCCGTTTACCTTAATGAGCACATCCTTTTTGTCTGCCATTATCTCACCCCTCCTTTCCCATCAGGTCATGAAAGCATCTGCAGTAATGGCCCGGCTCCAACTGGACCTCGGGGGGCATTTCCTCCATACACCGGTCGGCGGCGAATTCACACCTTGGCGCAAACTGGCAGCCTTTGGGACGGTTATATGGATCGGGTGTAGAGCCTTTGATGGGTTCCAGCTCCTGCTTCTTGCCCCGTCCCAGCACAGGTATGGACTTAAGAAGGGCTCTTGTATAGGGATGGGCCGAATGGGTCAGCACAGCTCTGGCATCCCCGCTCTCCACAATATTGCCCATGTACATTACAGCCACATTGTCGGCCAGCTCGGCAACCACACCCATATCATGGGTGATGAGCAGGATAGCCGCATCATGATTATTCTTAAGGGCCAGCATCAGCTCAAATATCTGCGCCTGGATCGTCACATCCAGGGCCGTGGTGGGCTCATCCGCTATGAGCACCCTGGGCTGGCAGCTCATGGCCATGGCGATCATGGCTCTCTGGCACATGCCCCCTGAAAACTGGTAAGGGTATTCATCCACCCGCTTCTCAGGAAGGGGGATCCCCATGTCCTTTAACAGGCTGACCGCCTTCTCCTTTGCATCGCTCTTGCTCTTTGCCCTGTTATGATAGAGAAGGGATTCGTTGATCTGGTATCCCACTGTAAAGACCGGATTCAGGGCCGTCATAGGGTCCTGGAATATCATGGCGATCCCATCTCCGCGGATCTCACGCATCTCTTTTCCCTTTCGCTTTAACCGGTCGATCCTTATATCCTTACCCTTGTCGTAAAAATGTATCTCCCCCTTCTCAATCCTGGAAAGATCAGGCAGCAGGCCCATAATGGAATTGGCGGTCACGGATTTGCCGCACCCGCTCTCTCCCACGATACACATGATCTTCCCCTTCTCCAGCTGGAAGGACACGCCCCGAAGGACTTTGTTGCATCTCTCATTGTTATAAAAATTAACTTCCAGGTCCTGGACTTTCAATACTACGTTATCGCTCATGATGTATTATCACACTCCTTGCATTGAGCACTTAGCGTCTGTCTTTTAGACGCTTATGTGCGAAAGCACTTCACGGAAGCACATTGGTTATCCGATCTGGGACGGGTCCGTGGCATCCCTCAGACCGTCACCGATAAAATTGATACCCACCACAAACAGCGTCACCACAATACCTGTCGGCAGCCATACCCACCAGGAATTCTTCAGTATCATCAGGTCCTGGGCCGCATTCAGGATATTGCCCCAGGTGGCCACCTCCAGAGGAACACCCAGTCCAAGAAAGCTTAGGGATGCCTCCTGGAGGATGAACATGGCAGTGGAAAGGGTTATGTTTACAAAAATGGGGCCGATGGCATTGGGCAGCATGTGGACAAATGCGATCCTCATGCTTCCGATTCCAAAAGCTTTCAGCGCCTGTACATATTCTTCCTCCCTCAGGGACAGCATCTGGGACCTGGCCATACGGTACATGGAAGGCCAGCCCGTAATGGAAAATATAAATATCAGGTTCCATAAACTCTGGCCCGTAATGGTCACCAGGATCAGAACCAGGATGATCTGGGGAAATGACATAAGAATCTCTGATATCTTCATAATGATACCGTCAAACCAGCCGCCCTTGTAACCTGCAATGGTTCCCAGGGATACGCCTAAAACCGTTGCGATCAGCGCGCTTCCAAGGCCCACGCCTATGGATATGCGCCCCCCATAGAGAACCCTGGCCCATATATCCCTGCCGATTTTATCAGTTCCCATAATATGGGAGGCAGTAGGCGGGCTCAGGATGTTGCGCAGGTCCACCTTGGTGGAGCTGTACTGGGTAAACAGGGGCGCACACAGGCACATGAACATGATCACAAAGAATATGATAAATCCCAGTACGGACAGTTTGTTGGCAAACAGCTTCCTGAGGGCACGGTTCTTGATCCCTTTTTTTATACGGCCGGAGTTTTCCCTCTCCAGGATCCGGTCCATTTTCCGTTCAAGTGAACTTTTCATCCCGCACCTCCTAACTCAGTTTAATCCGCGGATCCAGCACTGCTGTGATGATATCCACGATGATGCTGGCCACAAGCACCAGCAGGACACTGAAGAAACCGATGATCATGACCAGGGGTGTATTCTGGGAGCGCACAGCTGAGACAAAGAGCACACCGATACCCGGCCACTGGAACACCTCCTCCACCACCACAGCACCTCCGATGAGCATGGGAAGGCGGAAACCGATCAATACCACCACCGGCGTCATGGCAGCCCTCAGCCCATGGAGAAGATTGACCCTCCACTCAGGCAGGCCCTTGCTTCTGGCTGTCTTCATATAATCGCGCCCCATGGAATCCAGCATGCTGGAGCGTCCATAACGCATAACTCCTGATGTCAGGGAAAATCCCAGCACAGTGGCAGGCATGATCAGATAGGGCAGCCGTTGAATAAAGTTCTGTCCCGCATAGGCCATCCGGCCTCCCACCGGAAGGATGCTGGTGTGGAGTGCAAATGCATTAATGCAGATGAGTCCCAGCAGGAACTGGGGGATCGCCACACCTACCATTCCAACAATACTCAAGATCTGGTCCAGGACCGTTCCCTTTTTAAGGGCACAGACAATCCCCAAAAGAATACCGAAAACAGAGGACATGACCAGGGAGGTAAAGGTCAGCTCAATGGTTGCCGGAAGGTGGTTCTTCATCAGGGTAATGACAGGGACGCCGCTCTGCAGGCTGTATCCGAAATCACCGTGAAGCATTCCGGCCAGCCACTTTAAATAGCGCAGGAAAAACGGGTCGTTCAGGCCCAGGGCCTCTCTCATGGCATTCAGCTGTTCCGGCGACATGGTGGCAAGGGCATCGGGCGGAATCAGGAAATCAACCGCATCACCCGGCATCAGCTCCATGCCCAGATAGATCAGGAAGCTGATTACCAGCATCATGGGAATGAGGGTCAGAATTTTACGTATTATGTAATTACTCATTAAAATTCCTCCTTGCATTGAGCACTTGCGCCTGGTTTTCCGGCGCTTTGTGCGAAAGCCCTTCGCAATACGAAGCAAGATCATCCATAGCTTCGCATCATGGAAGTTCTCTTGTTAAAAAACAGGGCGGACCGTTTTATTACCGGCCCGCCACAGTCCAATCATCCTACTTTATATTCGCATCATGAGGGAACTGGTTGATATAGAAACATCTGGTATAGCGGATATTTGCCGCCGTCACCGTCATACCGTCCATGGCTTCGATGGCCTTTGCATCATCTGTGGATTTGCTCCATGCATAATCGATCTTGCCCGCTCCCGCATTCTTAACCAGATTGCCGTCATTCTCTCCGCTGGCAAACATATAGATGGTATCAATATTGCCTGTTCCGGTCTTGTAGTATCCGTCCCATCTCTTCAGGGTTGCATAGTTGTTGAGGACCACCTCATCAACTTTGTATGGGCCTGAACCGATTGGTTTCTGCCAGAACTGATCTTGTTGCAGCATCTCGGGGCTTGCTTTCTCCAGACAATGCTTCGGAAGGATGGGCCACTGTGAAAATACCGCAAGGGCATTAGCAGATACCGTGTCAAAGTTTACTGTAATCTTGTTTCCATCGATCTCAACGCCTTCCAGGTTGTCGGTCTTGCCCTCCAGGAAATCAGCTGAGCCCTGGATGGCCTTCATTACCTCGGATGCAACCGCATTGGTTCCCGGGGTCCTTAACATCAGTTCCAGTGTGAACTTAACATCCTCTGCAGTGAGGGGTTCATCATCATGCCACTTTAACCCGTCCCTTAAGACAAACTCAATGGACTTGTCATCCTCAGACACAGCATAGCTCTCAGCCAGCATTCCCTCTGTGGGATTCAGGGAACTGTCCGCATTGATCAGCTTGTCGAAGATCAGCTCAGTGTTGATCATGTAACCCGGATTAACCATGGGATACCAGAAAAATTCTTCCGGTCCGCCGTTGGTGTACATGGTATTGTCCGCCCGGTCGATCTTCCAGTCCAGAATGTTCTTCTCATAGGAAAACTGGTCGTTGCCGAATTTGCTGTCCGCAGTGTCCAGCTTGTCGCTGGTATAGATAAAGCATACCTGGTGATACAGCGGCATGGCCAGTTCATTCTCTGCCACAAACTGCTGGATCTTAAAAAATGCTTCCTTCTGCTCATTGGTATCCATGGTTGCGTTGGATGCTGCAATCATCTCATCCAAGCCATCCTGCTTGGGAACCGAGGAGTTGTTGGATGCAGTGGATGCAAAGCGGTTATAGAACTCACTCTCCGCCAGGGCTGCAACGGCTGCATAGGCCAGATCCCACTTCACAGCGGACGGTCCCTTCTCCTTGTCTGCGGGCGGTACCCAAAGCTGGGCTGCCAGGTCGCCTTCCAGCTTCCTGAACTGGGCCTTCACGCCAACCTCTTGCCAGTACTGGCCGATAATGGTCATCAAATCCACGGTCTGCTGGTCATCATAGTAGTAGACCACGTCCAGGGTATAGTCTGCCGGCCATCCTGCTTCCTTCAGCAGCTCCTTGGCCTTTTCCGGATTATACTCATAGACCGGGATCTCAGGGTTCAGCCAGTCGCCGGGGGCGGTAAAGCTCTTAGCCACTTCCGCCTTTCCCTCAAAAAGGCTGTCCACAATGGCTTCCATGTCAATGGCGTAGGCCAGTGCCTGCCGCACCCTTACATCCGCCAGAGGTGTTCCCAGATCTGTTGCCCCTGCCCCGTCTGCGGAGCTGCCTGAGGTCCCGCCTGCAGGTGCCTGTGTGGTCTGGGCGCCCTGCCCCGCAGCAGTGGTCTCAGCCGTCTTTCCTCCCGAACCACAGCCGGCCAGGGATCCCACGGCAAGAGTTGCTGCCAAAAGCAGGCTTGCTAATCTTCTTTTCTTCATAATCCGTAACCTCCATTTCTTAGTTTGTACTTTGTACTACAAAGTTTTGTAACCTTCATTGCTTTTTCAAGCTATCGTGACTTCATTGTATGATAATTGCACATACATGTCAATATATAATTTATTTTCTTGTGTGTATAATGTACGTATTATGGATATTATCTTGTCGAATTATGTACATTTATAACAGTTCATTGACTTTTTTACTAATATGCAATATGATAAACATATAGTTAGAACTTTATCATACAAATCATACAGCACAGGGAGAATCACAGGTATGGCAAAAGCCAATGGAATGAAAAATCTAAAATCCCGCAAGTTATATCTGCAGGTTTACGATGAAATTAAAAGTTATATAGAGAAGAACCATCTGATGCCGGGAGATAAGCTGCCCTCTGAGATGAAGATGTGCGAAATGCTGGGGGTAAGCCGTAATGTGCTGAGGGAAGCCATCAAATCCCTGGAGATTACGGGCACGGTCTGCTCCACTCCCGGTGTGGGGATTGTCATTCAGGAGTTTAACACTGATTTTTTCCTCAGCAACCTGATCTACAGTATCAGCGATGAGGACCAGCTGCACAAGGAGATCGAGGAACTGCGCCGGGTGCTGGAGCTGGGTTTTGCAAAGGATGCATATGAGAGCATCACCCCGGAGTCCCTGGAGAGCCTGACCAAGGAAGCCAAAACCATGGAGAGCCTGTTTGTCCAGATCAAACAGTCACGCTCCTCCGTATATGGTGCCAGGTTCGCTGAGGCTGACGCATCTTTTCACAAGATACTGTTCCAGGCAGTGGACAATCACCTGTTAAAGTCCATTATTGAGTTTTTCTGGGCATGTGACCGGTATTATAAAGTCAAGACCACCCACAGCAACATGGAGCTCACCGTGGAAAAGCACCTGCGCATCTGCAATGCCATCAAAGCCCGGGATTATCAGAAGTACTATGATGCAATGCAGTTCCATTTTAATGTGGGATATTTTAAGAGATAGACAGGGGGATATTTATGGATCATCTGATACAATCCCAAATGCAGTATGATATTCTGGTCACCGGCGCCGGCCTGGCCGGTATACGGGCAGCCGTAAGCTGCGCCCGGGAAAACCGGAATGTACTCCTTATAACCTCCTCCCGCCTGTGTTCCGGCTCCAGTTTCTATCCTCTGATGGATACCATACACTGCCTGTGTACTGCCGGTCCCCAGGACAGGGAACGTTTCTTTAAGGATATAGAAGACTGCAGCCAAGGCATGAACGACCCATGGATGGGAAGATATTATATCGATCATATTGAAGAGTGTATAGGGAACCTGCCTGAGATGGGCATTGATTTTCACAAGCTTCCTGAAAAGAAGCTGGCATGTTTTGGCCATACGGCCCGGGATCTGTATTACTGGAAGGACTGGGACGCGCTGAGGACAAGGGTGCACCAAGCCATCCGGAAAACCGGGCGCATCACGGTGATGGAGCACACGGACCTGGTACAGCTTCTGGTGTCGGAAAACCGGATCATCGGCGCTCTGCTCCTGGGGCCGGAGGGAATACTGACCATATCCGCCAAGGCAGTAATCCTGGCAGGGGGAGGCATGGGAGGGCTCTATCTCCACAACCTGAACACTGCGGATGTGAACGGAAGCACCCAGGCCATTGCCCTGAAAGCCGGTGCCAAATTGATCAATCTGGAATACAACCAGTTTATTCCGGGTTTTCTGTCCCCTCTCTATAAAACCGTATTCAGGGAGGGTAGCCTGCGATACTGCACCGGGCTGATCGGACCGGATGGAGAAGATGTGCTGAAGGGACTTCTGCCCCACCAGGCGGATTATGAGGAGTGCCTCATGCTCCGGGAACCCCACGGCCCTTTTACCTTCTCGGATAATTCCAGATATTTTGACATTGCCCTTATGAAGTCCGCGCTGCAGCGTATCGAGGCAGAAGGAGGTAGATTTGATGAGTCCTCAGGGTGTCTGATCCGCTACAGCCCTGATATCCTGAAGGATAAACGCGGCTATGTACGGGATTATACGGACTGGCTGCTCAGGGAACACAATATACATATTGAAAAGGACCCCATTTCCATTGCTCCCTTTTTCCATGCGGCCAATGGAGGGATCTGGGTGGATCACGGCTGCTGTACCGGGGTGGAGGGGCTCTTTGCCTGCGGCGAAGGAGCCGGGGGCATCCATGGAGCCGACCGCCTGGGAGGCATGGCCTCAGGAAGCTGCCTGGTATTCGGCACTTTGGCAGCCAGGTCTGCCTGCAGTCATGCTGGAAAGAATCACTTTTCCCCTGTCCCAGTGGATGATATCCGCGGCCAGCTGTACGCCTCCTACCAATGCTGCCCTCCCTATATAAAACAGCCTTTGTCTGATACCGGCCGTATCCCGGATTCTCCCCAGGAGATTTGCCGGCGGGTAAAGGAACTGATGTGGCGGTACGGTGGCATTATACGGACTGAAAAAGGACTGGTCACAGCCCTTGAGACCATGGATGCCATGGGACTGGTTCTGGATCAGAATATGGGGCTTGATGACTGCGAAGATGCTCCCCAGCTTAAGGCATTCCTAAAAGCCCACCAGTATCTGGATCTGGGCCGTGCCCTGCTGGCATCCATGCTGGCCCGGAGGGAAAGCAGAGGAAGCCATTACAGGGAGGATCATCCTCAGACAGATCCGCTGGCCGGCGCATGGCGTACCGCGGTCAGCCTGACGGACGGGAAATATGTTGTCTCCCAAACACCTGCCCCGGGTTATACGGAACCTTCCTCCTGTTCCTGATACATCTGCTCCTGATAGGCGGAATCCTGATACACACGTTTTAATGTGAATCCCCGCCCTCTCACCTCGTTGATCTGGTTGATAATCATGAAGGCCTCCGGGTCTTCATTCATCACCAGCTGGTTCAGCCTGGGCAGGTCACGCCTGGCGATAACAGCCAGGATCATCTCCTGCTCCCGGTGCAGGTACCCTGTCTCCATGTGGAGAAGGGAGGTGCCGCAGTCCAGGCGCTCTGCAATCAGCCGGTTGATGGTTTCGTATTTCCTGGACACGATCTTCACCTGTATCCTGACATTTCCGGACATCAGAACCTTATTAAGTACCATGGTATATACAATGATCAGCAGGATACCGTAAAGAATGGCATGGGAGTCCGCAGAGATCAGCTGCAGACCCAGGATGATGCAGTCCATGAGATAGAGGCTGAAGGACACATTGATCTCAAATTTTTTCTTGAGGATCAGGGATGGAATATCCATTCCCCCGGTGGAGGCTCCGGCCCTCATGACAATGCCGATACCTGCCCCTATGAGGATGCCCGCATAGATCACGGCCACCAGCTTTTCCTGCATCACAAAACCGCCGAATCCCAGTCCCTCCAACAGCCCCAGCATAAGGGGATAAATAACCGTGCTCAACGCCGTGGTCAGGGCAAACTGTCTGCCCAGGATCCATGCCCCGAACAGGAACATGGTAATATTAAAAATGCTGACAAACAGGCTGATGGGAATTCCCATGGTATGGGAGGCAAACAGCGCCAGCCCCGTGGTCCCTCCGGTAATCAGCCCATTAGGCACGATAAACAATACCACTGCCGCCGCGTACATTGCATTTCCCAGAACAATCTGGCACAACCTTATAATCTCCCTTACCGCTGTCTGTTTCTTTTCCATTATCTTTCATCCTTTCCCACTCTACCCGAATAAAATCCGCAATAAAAAACAGCAGATTTCTCTGCTGTTATAATATACTGTATTGGGTTTTACCATACCAGGCCCTGTACTGTGTTAACCTGATCTTCATCTGTCAATTACCTCAATTCCCTATGGGCAGCATCATTATCTTCCTGATGAACCCATTTATCCGGATGGATCCGCACGCGAATCCAGAGGTTATCGTACCACGTTTTGTGCAGCCTGTCAAGCAGCCCTTCCAATCCCCCAGTTCTTGTGTTACACTGTAAATATAAAAATAAAATCAAGGAGGTGCCACCATGAGAAAACTCATCCGCTGTGCAAACCAGTACATCTGGGAATCCGACTGGAGATTCATCAGCCTGCTGAAGTTCTGCCTTTTGTCCCTGGGTATATGCATTGGACTGCGTATTCCCAACCCCAAGAAGAAAACTGTGTTTACCATAGCCGCCATTACATTCATGGTGAGCTACATTCCGCTCATGGCGCGTTTTGTCCAGATTCTGTGCGCGGATGAAGAATCATAGCAGCCGCAAGGATCCCGCGACAATAGTACAGGAACATAAAAAACTGCGCATCCATGGTCTTTCAACCATGATTGCGCAGTTTTCATATACGTTTGGACACAATATCTATTCAGATATACCTATACAGGCAAAGTTATCAATTACTCGATAACGCTTACAACTCTACCAGAACCAACGGTTCTTCCGCCTTCACGGATAGCGAAACGAAGACCCTGCTCCATAGCTACTGGATGAATCAGCTCTACGGTCATCTCTACGTTATCGCCAGGCATACACATCTCGGTACCAGCTGGCAGCTCGCAAACGCCGGTAACGTCAGTTGTTCTGAAGTAGAACTGTGGACGATAGTTGTTGAAGAAAGGAGTATGACGGCCGCCCTCGTCCTTTGTCAGAACGTAAACCTGAGCGGTAAACTTCTTGTGGCACTTAACAGAACCTGGCTTACACAGACACTGTCCTCTTTCGATTTCAGTTCTCTGAACACCACGCAGCAGAGCGCCGATGTTGTCGCCGGCCTGAGCCTCGTCAAGCAGCTTACGGAACATCTCGATACCGGTGATAACGGACTTACGAACGTCCTCATGGATACCGATGATCTCAACTTCGTCATTCAGGTGCAGAGTTCCACGCTCTACTCTACCGGTAGCAACAGTACCACGGCCGGTGATTGTAAATACGTCCTCTACTGGCATCAGGAATGGCTTGTCAGTCTCACGAACTGGGTCTGGTACCCACTCGTCAACAGCCTTCATGAGCTCAAGAACCTTGTCGCCCCATTCGCTGGAAGGATCTTCCAGAGCCTTCAGAGCAGAACCCTGGATAATAGGTGTGTCATCGCCTGGGAACTCATATTCATTTAACAGTTCACGGATTTCCATATCTACTAATTCAAGCAGCTCTGGATCGTCAACCATATCACACTTGTTCATAAATACAACGATATAAGGAACGCCTACCTGACGGGAAAGCAGGATGTGCTCTCTTGTCTGAGCCATAACACCATCGGTAGCTGCTACAACCAGGATAGCGCCGTCCATCTGGGCAGCACCAGTGATCATGTTCTTAACGTAGTCAGCATGTCCTGGGCAGTCAACGTGTGCATAGTGTCTGTTCTCTGTCTCATACTCAACGTGAGCAGTAGAAATCGTGATTCCACGCTCTCTCTCTTCTGGAGCTTTATCGATATTCTCGAAAGCAACTGCCTGGCCTGTACCTAATCTCTCATGCAGAGTCTTTGTGATTGCTGCGGTTAAAGTGGTTTTACCATGGTCAACGTGTCCGATGGTACCAATGTTACAATGAGGTTTGTTTCTTTCAAACTTAGCTTTAGCCATTTTATAACGTCCTCCTTAATTTGCGCCCTGTATAATGGGCTATTATAGTTAATGTCAGGCTATCAATCATTATATTCCATTTTCCCTTGATTTACAAGCCTTTTGTTAATTATTTCTTGTGGTCGGAAAGCACCTTTTCCTGTACATTCTTGGGAACCGGCTCATACTTCTCAAAGAACATGGAGTAGTTTCCACGGCCTTGAGTTCTGGAGCGCAGGTCTGTTGAATAACCGAACATTTCTGACAGCGGAACATATGCTTTTACCATCTTGCCTCCGCCGATATCTTCCATACCTTCGATGCGTCCACGGCGGGAGTTGATATCACCGATAACATCACCCATGTAGTCTTCAGGCATGGTTACTTCAACCTTCATGATAGGCTCAAGCAGGATTGGGTTGCCCTTGTGCATAGCATCCTTAAATGCCATGGATCCGGCAATGTGGAATGCCATTTCGGAGGAGTCAACCTCATGGTAAGAACCATCGTATACATCAGCGTGAACACCCAGCACTGGGAATCCGCCAAGGATACCGGTCTTGCATGCTTCTTCGATACCTGCTCCGACTGCCGGGATGTATTCCTTCGGAATCGCACCGCCCACAACGGAAGAAGTAAACTTGAAGGTCTCTTCTGCATTTGCCTCCATCGGTGTGAAGTGAACCTTACAGTGACCGTACTGTCCACGTCCGCCGGACTGCTTCGCATACTTGCTGTCAACATCAACAGCCTTGGTAAATGTCTCCTTGTAAGCAACCTGAGGAGCGCCTACATTGGCCTCTACGTTGAACTCGCGCAGCAGACGGTCTACAATGATGTCCAGATGAAGCTCGCCCATACCGGAGATAATGGTCTGGCCGGTCTCTTCATCCGTACGAACACGGAAGGTAGGATCCTCTTCAGCCAGCTTCACCAGCGCATCGCCCATCTTATCCTGGCTTGCTTTGGTCTTAGGCTCGATCGCGATATCGATAACCGGCTCTGGGAATTCCATGGACTCCAGGATAACCGGATTCTTCTCATCACAGATCGTATCACCGGTAGATGTCATCTTAAAACCAACAGCAGCAGCGATATCACCGGAGTAAACACGATCCAGCTCGTTTCTCTTATTGGCATGCATCTGAAGGATACGTCCTACACGCTCTTTCTTGCCCTTTGTTGCATTCAGTACATAAGAACCGGAGTTCAGGCTTCCTGAATACACACGGAAGAATGCAAGCTTACCAACAAAGGGGTCGGTCATGATCTTAAATGCAAGAGCTGCAAATGGCTCATCATCGGAAGAATGACGCTCAACCTCATTGCCCTCCAGGTCAACACCCTTGATAGCAGGGATGTCTAATGGGGACGGCATGAACTCAATTACTGCATCCAGTAACTTCTGAACACCTTTGTTTCTGTAAGCAGTACCGCAGCATACGGGGATTGCCGCACACTGGCAGGTAGCTGTTCTCAGAGCTTTCTTCAGCTCCTCGTTGCTGGGTTCCTCACCCTCCAGATATGCCATCATTAAATCGTCATCCAGCTCACAGATCTTCTCTATCAGCTCAGAGCGGTATAATTCGGCATCATCCTTCATATCCTCAGGAATATCAACGATGGATATGTCATCGCCCTTATCATCATTATAGATGTAGGCTTTCATTTCAAACAAATCCACGATTCCCTTGAAATCATCTTCTTTGCCGATTGGCAGTTGAATGCAAATCGCATTCTTGCCAAGTCTGGTCTTAATCTGTTCTACAGCGCCGTAGAAGTTTGCGCCCAGAATGTCCATCTTGTTGATGAAGGCCATACGTGGTACGTTATAAGTGTCTGCCTGACGCCATACGTTTTCAGACTGGGGCTCTACACCGCCCTTTGCACAAAATACGCCGACAGCGCCATCCAGCACGCGCAGGGAACGTTCAACCTCAACAGTGAAGTCAACGTGTCCTGGTGTATCAATAATATTAATACGATGCTCTAATGCACCCGGCTTCGGCTTGCAGTTTTCCTGCAGGGTCCAGTGACAAGTGGTAGCAGCGGAAGTAATGGTGATACCTCTCTCCTGCTCCTGAGCCATCCAGTCCATGGTAGCAGTACCCTCGTGGGTATCGCCAATTTTATAGTTTACACCAGTGTAATACAGAATACGCTCAGTCGTTGTGGTCTTACCAGCATCGATATGGGCCATGATTCCGATATTCCTGGTTCTCTCCAATGGATATTCTCTTCCAGCCAAGGGATTTTCCTCCTTAAATAATCAAACAAGTTTAGCACATGACCGCGATTAGAAGCGGAAGTGTGAAAACGCCTTGTTTGCTTCTGCCATCTTGTGCATGTCTTCTTTCTTCTTTACGGATGCGCCGGTGTTGTTGGCAGCGTCCATAATCTCGTTAGCAAGTCTGTCCTTCTGGGTCTTCTCGCCTCTCTTACGGGAGTACAGGGTGATCCAGCGCAGAGCCAGTGTCTGCCTTCTCTCAGGCCTAACCTCGATGGGTACCTGATAGGTAGCTCCGCCGATACGTTTTGCCTTAACTTCCAGAACAGGCATGATGTTGTTCATTGCTTCTTCAAATACTTCCATGGCGTCCTTGCCGGTTGTCTCAGCAACACGGTCGAAAGCACCATATACAATTTTCTGAGCAACACCCTTCTTACCATCTAACATAATGTTGTTGATCAATTTGGTAACAACCTTGTTATTGTAGATCGGGTCTGCCAGAACGTCTCTCTTCTGAGTATGTCCTTTACGTGGCACGTTACTTCCCTCCTTAATAGAACTGTCCAGACCTGCGCTGCAGATCCTCACAGCGTTTCATTAGATCATAGGTACTCGTATTGAGTTAATACGTTCATGCACGGTCTTACAATATATAATCCTGCAACCACAGGTCAATATCATCATTCCGGCACAATTCCTACAAATCAAATATGCGGTCTAACTAATTATTTCTTCTCTTTTGGTCTCTTAGCGCCGTACTTGGAACGGGCCTGCCTTCTGTTAGCAACACCTGCTGTATCCAGTGTACCTCTAACGATATGATATCTGGTACCTGGCAGATCCTTTACTCTTCCTCCACGGATCAGTACAACACTATGCTCCTGAAGGTTGTGACCCTCTCCTGGAATGTAGCTTGTAACCTCGATGCCGTTGGAAAGACGAACTCTGGCAATCTTTCTCAGTGCTGAGTTAGGCTTCTTAGGGGTAGCAGTCTTAACAGCGGTACACACGCCACGCTTCTGTGGTGCGGAAACCTCTGTGGCCTTCTTCTGTAAGGAGTTGTAACCCCTCTGCAGAGCGGGTGCAGTAGACTTCTTTTCGCTGGTCTGTCTTCCCTTTCTCACTAACTGGTTAATTGTTGGCATTCTTTTCACCTCCTGTGATATTGTCTGCGGTTGCTGTATGTCAGCTTTTTGCGCACGAAAACATTACGTGTTTAAGCACGCCATATCATTATATACATGCAAAAATGTTCTGTCAAGGAATTTCTTGTGTTTTTTCGATTTTTCCCCCTAAAATACCCCCAGAACCGCCGTATATCCCAGGGCCGCTGCAAAAAACAGCAGTATCATAGGTATGTTCCGTTTCACCAGTTCACCAATATTTACCTTAAAATATTCCGCTGCAACAAACAGGCATACATGGGTGGGGCTGATCTGCATGGCAGCATAGGAGGAACTCATAAGCAGCACCAGCAAAGGCACTCCTCCCTGGGGCATGGCGGCCATGGCCATGGGCATACAAAGGGGAATGATGGCATTTGCACCGCTGATAATGGATCCAAAAAAGAAAATAAGGGCAAAGACAAGAGGCATGGGGATCGGAAGGCTTCCAAAAAAAGCGGGGAGCTCGTGGATCACCCCGGTGGAGGTAATGATATCCTTAAACATCATGATCAAAATGGTATTAAAAATAATAATGGACTCAAAGGCGGAACGGAACATGGGTCTGATCTCCTCCATCCCCAAACGGTCCACAAACACATTGAGCACTGCCACCAACGGGGTGGCCGCATACACGGGAATGTCAGCCGCAATGATCAGAACCACAATAAGCAGGATGGACCACAGGCTCCGGACCAGCATTTTTACGGACTCGATCCTGCCGCCCTTGGGAGCGCGTCCCGTGGCTTTTGGCAGCTTTCTCAGGTAGAACACATATCCGATCAGGAACAGCACCGCCACCAGGGGAACCATGGCCACCACAAACTCCCCCGCGCCTATGCCCGACACCGCCAGGGCAATGAGGATGGAGGAGTAGGTGGGCAGGAAACACTCCGGTATATGGCGGAAAAAGCTGGTGACCGTTGTCATATCCTCCCTGCTCATGTAATCCTCACAGGAGGATTTTACAATCTCCGCGCACAGGTTCATGGCCCCAGCCGAGGGCAGAAGTCCGATCACCGCAGGAGCGGCGGATGCGTTGATCCTCCGGTTGTTAAACAGCCCGTTTAAGGATTCCTCCGCCTGCTTTAGACGGCCCCGGCATTCCAGCATCCGCTGCAGGAAGGTAATGAAATAAAAACTCAGCACCACGGTGATGGTATCCCTGCTGGCCATGGACCTGCCCATGATCACAACCGCATCCGTTACAGGAATGCCATAGAGCACCAGGGCCGCCACAAGGCCGCCGGAAATGGCCATAAACAGAGGGCGCTTCATCCAGAGGATGGCAATGATCACCAGGAAGACAAGACAAAGTTTTGCGATCAAGAGGTTCATTTGGATCTCCTATCTCCATGATTTCACTTCTTTATGATAAAATACAAAAAATATACAGCTGCCACGATATTGATTTTATCATGGCAGCTGTATTCCACACAATCTGTTTTATTACGTCTTTTCAGATATCATATGTTATTTGCTGTGGTTCTCCAGCCATCTGGCCGCACAGTTTGCAAAACCGGCCGCGCCATACGGCAGCATCTCCTCATTAAAACGGACCTTGGCGTTATGCTGGCTGCAGAAATAGCCGTTTTCCCGGTCCGGTCCCGCACCAATGTAAAAATAGGCGGAGGGGATCTGTACAGTAACACTGGCAAAATCCTCTGATCCCATTTTCATGATCGGCGGCTCCACCACGGAGGCTTCATCACCCAGAACCTCCTCCAGGTAACCCCGCATCTCGGTCTCCACCTGGTCGTCCACGATCAGTGGATCATTCTGATGGCCGAATGTCACCTTGCTGGTACAGTTAAAGGTCTTGGATATCCCATCCACCACTTCCTGAAGACGGCGTACCAGGAGCGCTCTCTGCCCTGTATTATAGGTACGTATACTGCCTGTCATGGTGACCACCTGAGGGAATACGTTAAATGTCTTGGTATCACTCTCAATGGAGCACACGGTCAGCATGCATATCTCAGTGGGTGTGCACTCACGGCTGATCAGCGCCTCCAGTCCGGTAATGATATGGGCGGAAGCATTGATGGCATCCACCGCCTGATGAGGACGCGCCCCGTGGCCGGCTTTTCCCATTACCTCGATCTTAAATACATCATTGGAGCAGAATGCAGGTCCCTTGCTGTAATTCAGTTTTCCCAGTGGAAGAAGGGCATCCACATGGAAGGCCATGGTGACATCCGGCCTTGGGTTTTCCAAAAGGCCGCCATTGATCATTTCCTGGGCGCCGTTTCCGGTCTCCTCACCTGGCTGGAACATCAGCTTTACCGTACCTTTGAGATCCGCTTCATTTTCCTTTAACATTTTAGCCGCCCCCAACAGCATGGCGGTGTGGTTGTCATGGCCGCAGCAATGAGCCTTTCCAGGGTTTACGGAGGCAAAGGGAAGTCCGCTTTCCTCTTCCATAAGCAGTCCGTCCATATCGGCACGCAGCAGGATCACAGGGCTTCCGTGGCCGGCCATGGCAACAAGGCCCGGGCCTACGTGCGCGACCTCGTATCCCATGCATTTTAACTTATCCTCGACAAATGCTTTGGTTACAGGTATGTCGCAGCCTATCTCCGGGTGCTGGTGCAGAAACCTTCTGTTTTCAACGATCTCTTCTGTCAGTTCATGTGCTCTCTTTAAATAGTCCATCATGTTTCTCCTTTCATGCGCCTTTGTACACGGGTTCTCTTTTCATCCAACTGTGTTACAAGCCGATCATGGTGGCGATCACCACCATAACGCCGCCAAGACACAGATTGGTTACGATAATCCTCCAGATGTATCTCACATACTGGCCGTAGCTGATTCCCGCAATGGCAACCGCACCCATGGTGGCTGCCGACATTGGCAGAAGCAGATTGGTCAGACCGTCACCAAAGATAAATGCAGTTACAACGGTCTGAGGGGTAAGGCCCAGTACATCGCCCAAAGGTCCCATGATCGGAATGGTGGCTGCTGCCTGGCCTGAGCCGGAAATAATAAAGCAGTTCATAATGATCTGGAATATATACATAAACAGAGCGCCCACAACCTTGGGCATACCGCTTAACAAATTGGAGAACGCATATACAATGGTATCACTGATACATGCCTGGTCCATAACAAGGCTGATGGCCTTTGCAAAGCCCACTACCAGAGCGCCTACCAGGACCTTTTTGGCCCCTTCCACAAACTCATTGCAGATCTGGTTGCCGTTAAAGCCTCCGGTCAGGCCGCATACAACCGCCATGATCAGGAACACGCCGCCTAATTTTGGTCCAAAATCCCAGCCGTTTAAAGTGCCGTAGATAACAAAAGCAATGCCGGCAATAAACTCTATAAGGACAAGGATCCGCCTTGGGGTCATCTCAGAGTCGATCTCACTCGCCTCCGTCATTTCCTCCTTGGCAGCCAGTTCCACATTATAGCAGCAGCTTCTTGCAGGGTTTTTCCTGAGTTTCAGGGCATACCATACGGTCCAGAAACTGACGGAACACAGCAGCAGTCCGTAGCCGATGGCACGGTACCAAAGACCGGAAAACAGTTCAATCCCAAGAAGGGTCTGGGCCACACCCGTGGTCATGGTGTTGAACAGTCCGCTTGCAAATCCGGCATTGCCGGCCGCAATGGTGATGGACAGGCCTACCATGGCGTCAAAGCCCAGGGTCCGGGCAAAGAGAATGCCCAGGGGTACAAATGCCAGCATGCTCTCCGCGCTGCCGGTAAAAGCCGGCAGCAGGGAGAATGCCACAATAACAATGGGAAGCAGGGCTGCGCCCAGATGGCCGCCCATTTTAAGCACCTTGGCCAAAACAGCCTTGGTTGCGCCTGTGGCCTCGATCACGGCAAAGGAACCGCCGATGATCAGGACCATGTTGGCAATTCCGGCAACGGCTTGCATACCGGCTGGAATTGCAACAAAAATATCAAATGGAGTTGCACGGTTCGCTGGAACCGTATGATAGCTGGAAGGGTCTACCACCTTTCTTCCCGCAACTTCGATACGGTCATACTGCCCCGCCTGAACTAAATAAGTTAAAATGGCCGCAAACACGATCATGATCAGGATGATGATCAGCGTATGGGGAAACTCCATTTTCTTTTTGTTGTTGGTTTGGTTCATTTTATTTTTTCTCCTACCTGCCTTAATATGCCGGCCAGCTTACAGACCGATCATGGTGGCGATCACCACCATAGCACCACCGATACACAGGTTGGTCACAATGATTCTCCAGATGTATTTCACATACTGGCCATAGGTGATGCCCGCAATGGCAACCGCACCCATGGTAGCTGCGGACATAGGAAGAAGCAGGTTGGTCAGACCGTCACCAAAGATAAACGCAGTAACAACAGTCTGTGGTGTCAGGCCCAGAACATCACCCAGAGGTCCCATGATCGGGATAGTAGCCGCCGCCTGGCCGGAACCGGAGATGATAAAGCAGTTCATAATAACCTGGAATATATACATAAACAGTGCGCCGATCACTCTAGGCATACCGCTGAGCATGCTTGAGAATGCGTATACGATGGTATCGGTAATGCAGGCCTGGTCCATAACAAGGCTGATCGCCTTTGCAAAGCCAACTACCAGTGCGCCCACTAAAACTCTCTTAGCGCCTATAACAAATTCTTCACAGATCCTGTTGCCGCTGAAACCGCCGGTCAGTCCGCAGATCACAGCCATGATCAGGAATACTGCAGCAATCTGGGTTCCAAAATTCCATCCGTTTAAAGCACCATAGATAACAAAGCCGATACCGCAGGCAAATTCCACAAGTACAAGAATCCTTCTTGTGGTCAGTTCAGAGTCGATTTCGCTAACGTTTGCCTGTTCTGCCTTGGCAGCCATTTCCACATCATAGCAAACGCTCTTTGCAGGATTCTTCTTAACTCTCACTGCATACCATACAGTCCAGAAACAAACGGAGCACAGCAGCAGGCCGTAGCCGATGGCACGGAACCACAGGCCGGAGAACATCTCAATACCCAGAAGTGTCTGAGCCACACCGGTGGTCATGGTGTTAAACAGGCCGCTTGCAAATCCGGCATTACCGGCTGCAATGGTGATGGATAAACCTACCATGGCATCAAAGCCCAGAGTCCGGGCAAAGAGGATGCCCAGGGGCACGAATGCCAGCATACTCTCAGCATTGCCGGTGAATGCTGGCAGCATGGAGAACGCGATGATAACGATAGGAAGCAGACCTGCGCCCAGGTGGCCGCCCATTTTAAGCACTTTGGCAAGGATTGCCTTGGTTGCGCCGGTTGCCTCGATTACGGCAAAGGAACCGCCGATAATAAGAACCATGTTTGATATGGATGCCACGGCCTGCATGCCTGCAGGGATTGCCACAAAGATATCAAATGGGGTTGCACGGTTGGACGGCACCGTATGATAGCTGGCCGGGTCTACAACTTTTCTTCCTGCAACCTCTATACGGTCGTACTGACCCGCTTGAATCAGATAGGTTAGAATGGCCGCAAACACGATCATGATCAGGATAATGATCAGGGTATGCGGAAACGCCATTTTCTTTTTTGTTTTCGTATCGTTCATTATATATTACCTCTCCTACATTTCTACATTTGTATTCCTGCAGCGGTCACAAACCGTTTTAAATAATCCGCAGGTCTTTGCTCATCTTATTCAGGCATTCATAGCCGTTTTCAGTGACAGCCACCAAATCCTCGATCCGGACCCCGCCCAGATTGGGGATATAGATCCCAGGCTCCACAGAAAAAGTCATATTCGGCAGTACTTCCATGGTATTTGCACCCCCAACATCCGGGAACTCATGGCCGTCAATACCGATGTTATGACCGATCCGGTGAGTGAAATATTCTCCATATCCGTATTTGGTGATAATGTCACGGCCGATCTTATCAATATCGCAGAACCGCATGCCCGGCTTTATGGCATCCATTGCTGTCAGCTGGGCTTCCTTTACCACCTCATAGATATTTCTCATCTCATCGGAAACAGATTTGTAAAACACGGTGCGGGTCATATCGGAACGGTAGCCGTTCAGACGCGCACCGGCATCAATCATGATGCAGTCGCCAGCCACAGGTGTGGTCCCGTCAGGCTTATGATGGGCATAGCCGCAGGATTTTCCATAGGCAACCACGCCTATAATGTTGTAGCCGTCCGCACCATGGGCACAGTACATCTCGTGAAGCATGCGGTGATGCTTCTGCTCAGTGAGTTCCGGGGAAACATATTGAAACATCTCGCTGATTACTTTTTCATTCACAGCCTGTGTTTCGCGCATCAGCTGGATCTCCCCGTCATCCTTTACCATGCGTATGTAATCAATGATCCCGCTGTTCAACACATATTTGGCATCTGCCGCTGCCATCAGGCGCAGCAGGAAACTGGAAGGCCAGTTTTTATCAATACCCACGGTCCCGCCGGTACGGATCTTTTTTGCCAGAATCTGAATGGAATCATCACTGTCAGTATACCAGACGATCTCAGCGCCCTCTGCCAGAGGAGCGTAGTCGGTCTGAAGGGAATTAATAAAAAAGGTACATGCACCCTGAGTGTCCAGACACAGGGCAAACAGGCGTGCACCGGAGGCAACAAATTTACCGGTCAGATAAAAGATAGTGGATGGATCGCTGATGACCATTTGATCCATATTATGTTGTCTCATGCTGTTAATAATTTTTTCAATACGGTCCGTTCTCATTATGGGGCCTCCAAATTCTTGCTGTATGCATAAACCGTTAATTTATAAACTATAAACGCGCGTCCGCGCGCGATAAACGGCCGGTGCGCTGAAACGCTTTTGACCTTTTCTTCACAGCCTTTAAGCCTCCTTATAAGGAGGCAGAAAGATCGTTATCAGCAAAGGGCAAAGAGGAGGAGGCTGGTTCCAGGCCTCCCCGCTCTCAGGTCAACCCTCTTTTTTTATTTAATGTACCACACAGGTGCCTTTATGCTTCAGGCGCCCAGGATTTAACAGCTGCAATGGAGCCGCCCATATCGCACAGCTGTGTCTTTACACAGATCGCATCGATCAGGTAGCAGCGTCCGGATGCCTCTGTGGATGCTTTTGCTCTTACCAGAGCGGCAGTCAGTTCCTCTGGGCTGAATACACGCTCAGCCACACAGCCGTAAGCCTCTCCAAGCTTCACATAGTCAATGGTTCCATCCTGGTTGTATGGCATTTCCACTGCATATTCAAATCCGTATCCCTTCTGGTTCTGACGGATCAGTCCCAGGTATGCATTGTTAACAACAACTACAATGATGGGTTTCTTAAATGCAGATGCAACTGCGATCTCTTCGCCCATGAATGTCAGGCCGAAATCTCCTACAACTGTTACGCTGTTGCATTCCGGATGTGCTACCTTTACGCCGAATGCTGCTGGTACTTCGTATCCAAGAGTACCTGCACCACCGGATGGCAGATACTTTCCGGCTTTGTTGATCTTCTGAAGCTGGCCGCTCCAGATCTGGGTGATACCGCATCCAACCGTGTAATAAGTCTCATCATCAAAGGCTTCATTCACTTCCTGGAATACGCGGTGAGGCATGATTGGGCTGCAGTCATAATCGGTCTTGCGTGCCAGTTCCTCACGTAGCTTGGATATCTCTGCTGCGCGGGCAGGATTGATCGGCTGTACGCCTGCTGCCTTTACTTCTGCGATCAGGGCCTCGGTTGCCAGCTTGGCATCGGACACGATTCCCAGCTCCGGCTCAAATACCATACCGATCTGGCTTGGCTCGATATTGATGTGGATGAACTTACGGTCCTTGCAATAGGTTGCCAGGTCGCCTGTATGACGGTCTGAGAAACGGTTTCCAATACCGATCACAAGATCGGAATCCAGGAAGATCTTGTTTCCGATGGGCTGTCCTACCTGGATACCCACATGGCCGGCATTAAGAGGATGATCCTCTGGGATTCCGCCCTTTGCCTGATAGGTGGTAACAACTGGTGCCTGCAGCATTTCTGCCAGCTTAACAACCTCATCCGTACAATGGCTGATAAAGCATCCGCCGCCCATGATGATAACCGGCGCCTTGCTTGCTTTTACCATCTGTACCGCTTCTTTGATCTTATCCATGTCAGGTGCAACTACGGGGATTTCCATTGGAACATAGCTGTCAATATCAAAATCCAGTTCTGCCTTCTGTACATCCAGAGGAAGTTCAACAAGAACCGGGCCCGGACGGCCTTCCCTCATCAGGTAGAATGCTTCTTTCATTACATCCACGATATCCTCTGCCTTTAACACGCTCCATGCTTTCTTGGTAACGGTCTTAACTATGTCTGGCATATCCACACACTGGAAAGGCTCCTGCTTTAACTGATTCGCATTGGCCTGGCCTACTACGCAGAGTACGGGCATGGAATCGATGAATGCGGTGTAAAGACCGGTCACAAAGTTGGTAGCGCCGGGACCTGCGGAGCAGATTGCCAGGGCAATTTCATTCTTTGCTCTCTGGTAACCGTCAGCAGCATGGACACATGCCTCTTCATGTCTCATGGTGAAATGCTCGATGGGGGCATTCTCCATGTACTTGTATACCGGATTGATGGCTGCTCCGGGAATACCAAATGCAGTATGGATTCCCTCTTTGCACATAATCTCTACAATGGCTTGCGCAACTGTCATTTTCATTGTTTTTCTCCTTTTATGCTTAAAATAAATGGTTCCTTTATCAGTTCACCACATGGATGGGAGCGCCAGCAAGATATGCTTTTACGTTCTCTACCGTATGGTCCATGATCCTCTGCCTGCTCTCCTTTGGTGCCCAGGAAATATGAGGCGTAATGATGCAGTTCTTTGCCTTCAGAAGCGGATTGTCTCCCTTGATCGGCTCTGTGGATACCACGTCCAGACCCGCACCGGAAACCTTGCCGGAATTCAGTGCGTCTGCCAGATCCTGCTCCACAATCAGAGGACCGCGGGAATTGTTAAGGATCATTACCCCGTCCTTCATCTTTGCAATGGCATCCTTGTTGATGATCCCCTGTGTTTCAGGGAACAGCGGGCAATGAAGGGCAATGACATCTGATTTCGCGTACAGCGTATCCAGATCCACATATTCGGCAATCTCTTTCCCGGACTCATTGGGATAGTTGTCATAGGCCAGGATATTCATACCCATGGCTTTGGCGATCTTTCCTGTCTGCTGTCCGATGCGTCCGAAACCAATGATACCCATGGTCTTGCCGTCCAGCTCGATCAGGGGGTAATCCCAATAGCACCAGTCCTGGCAGTGTTCCCATTTGCCTTCATGTACCGTCTGGCTGTGATGAGCCACATGGTGGCACAGCTCCAGCAGCATGGCAATTGCAAACTGGCCCACGGAAGCTGTTCCGTAAGAAGGCACATTGGAAAGGGGGATCCCTTTTTCCCTTGCATATACATAGTCCACCACATTATAGCCGGTGGCCAGCATGGCGATGTATTTTATGCCAGGGCATGCATCCATGATATTCTTTGTGATCGGTGTCTTGTTGGTGATGACCACCTCAGCATCTCCGATACGGGAAATGATCTCATTCTCATCCGTTACGCTGGTCCTGTCATAAACCGTAAGCTCACCTAACTTTTCCAGTTCTCCCCAGCTTAAATCCCCTGGGTTCTCCGTATAACCATCCAGAACTACTATTTTCATGCGTTATCCTCCAGCAGAGCCCATGCCCGGTTCAGCACCCTCTTGGTATTGGCCAGGACAATGTCCTCATCCTCACCCGGACGCAGTGTCACTTCCATAGACAGTACATAAGGGTTCTCTGCATCAAAGAAGCCTTCCTCTTTCATAACTTTGAGATAATCCAGCAGCTGTGGTGTGTCATTGGCGCTGTTGGGATATCCGAATCTTGGATGAAGGTCACCGTAGCCATCGCAGCCTTTCACGACAACTGCATTTCCAAAGTGGAAATGGGTGATATACGGCCTCAGTGTGCGTATTACGAACCTGCTTGTTTCATAGGTGGTTGGGAAATGGCTTAAATCCACCAGAAGTCCAAAGTTGCTGTGGGTGGTGCGCATATCAGCGGCAAACTCCGCTGCATAGGGCGCCGGGCCGATGAGTGCAGCCTTATCCATATCGTAATCAAACACCTCCAGCTCCACCATCATGCCCTTTGCCGCGGCATAATCGCATACTGCCCGTGTTGTCTTTAAAAGCTGCGCATAAGCCTGATCCTTTGTCTCCGGCTGCCATTTACCTGCCAGAAATGCAATTCCCTTTGCACCCAGGTATTCAGCCTCATCAACTGCTTCGATCAGTGTTGCTTCCGCCTTCCTGCGCCCTTCCTCGTCAAGGTCATTGGGGTTTAACTTTCCGCCCAGAAGACGTGGCTGCGCGCCGTAGCAAACCTTCAGATGGCTCTGTTCCAGAAGCTTTTTCGCCTCCTCATTCTTATCGCCGTAGCCTTTTAACTCAATGGCGTCAAAGAAATCATCTTTGCAAATGGCCTTCAATGATTCCATGGGATCTCTCTGGGGATAGCTCATCCACTGAATGGTTCCTACCTGAAAATATTTGTGAATTGATTCCTTCATGGCTCTCTGCTCCTTACTTGAATCCTAAATTACGTGTGTCAATATTCCCTAAATGTTGTGATCAGCTGCGCTCCACCGCTTCACGCACAGCGCGCAGATTTTCCTCCGGTGAACGCGGGTCTGCCACACAGCCCGGGCCGATCAGAAGGCCCTTTCCGTCCACCATGTCGATGGCCTCGCGGATATGCTTCTTGATCATGTCCGGAGTGGTCCCCTGGCGTGACATGATGCTGTCATATTCCAGGGATGAACCAACAATGGCCGGTCCCTCATAGAGTCCTCCCAGGAATGCCTTGGGGCACTTCTCCCTGGCTTCCTTTAAGGATGGTCCGCTCTGACGGTCATGCCAGTTTATCACGTTGCACGGATAAGCGGATACTTCATCAAATCTGATGTTGCTGCCGTGGATATGAACCACATTAAACCAGGTTACATCCTTATAAGCGTTGATGATCTGAATATCATACGGCTTACAGAACTCCGCAAACATGGCATCGCCCATAAAATCATAGCTAGCGCACTGTTTTGCAAAAAAGAATCCGCTTACACCAGCCTCAATGTTGGCCTTCACAAAATCAATCGTGGTCTCCGTAATGGCTGCCAATGCTCCGTGTACCAGTTCAGGGCATTCCAGCATATCCTGAAGCATACGGTTTCCTGCCAGTTTTTTCAGGGTGGTGGCAGGGGAGAAAATGGTCTGTATGTAAGGGGTTCCCGGTTTAACCAGCCTCTCCAGCCACTGGGACAGCTGTAGCACTTTGCCCCAGGTTCCGTAAACTGCCGGCAATGGCTGGATCCTCTTGTAGTCCTCCCTGCATTCAATACCAGGAGCCGCAATTTCCACTTCCTTATATTTGTCGCAGTAGATATCCAGCTTTGCGCCCCAGTCAGAGACGGTATAAGCGCCAAAGGGCATCATTTTGATAAAATCATAATCATAGGTTTCGTTAAACTCCACCATAGCCTCTGCCAGGGAGCGGGGATCCTGATCCTTGTCAGATATATGCATCCACACACTGGCCGGAATGCGGTCCGGTTCACGGCCCTCTATGGCCGCACGTACACGTTCTTCCCTATTCATAAACATCCTCTCCTGTATCAATCAATTTAATATGTTTTCAGCTGCTTTAGTCAGAAACCATGATGCGCAGGATTTCCTTGTCAGTCTCTGCCATACCGTCACGGCCCAGACGTCCAACACTGGCGATCATGTTCTCTACGCCCTTCTTTACAATACCGTCTCCGCCGACAAACTGCTGGCCTTCCTGATACATCTCATAGCCCAGGATACCGTTGTCAACTGCCAGTGCAATCTTGCCTGCGCAGGATGCCTTGGCACCGTCACATACAACACCGGAAGCAATAGCAAGAGCATTTACAAGTGTATGGATGATTCCATCCAGGTCAGCGCCCTTGAGGTAAGCAATACCACAGCCGGCAGCAGCGCCTGCATTGATTGCGCCGCAGTATGCGCTAAGACGGCCGATGGGGGTCTTCTGATGGATTCCTAACAGGTTGGACAGAACCAGTGCGCGGTAAAGTTTTTCTTCGCCTACGCCCATTGCTCTGGCATAAACAATAACCGGTACAGAAGCGGTGATACCCTGGTTTCCTGAACCGGAGTTAATGATAACAGGCAGTTCACAGCCGTTCATACGCGCATCGCTTCCGGCAGCAGCCATGGCTCTTGCCTTCAGGCGGAGTGCGGACTCATTGCAGCTGTCCATAACTTCCTTGTTTGCTTTCAAAAGTACGGAACCGATGTTAGCGCCGTAATCGTTCTTAAGGCCCTCTTCGGAAATGTCCATATTGTAAGCGATCTGAACATCCAGAAGCTTCTTAACATCTTCAACATCAACGGTATTTGCAAAATCATAGATTTTCTCAACAGAGAGGCAGGAACGGTCTGTCATATCGGACTCGCTGTCATCCTTAACCTCGCTGGACTGAAGGACTTCTCCGTCCTTTTCAACCAGTACGATATTAGTGTGGTAGTTGGCAATACGAACCTTAGCATAGGATTCGCCTGCATATACGGTAACAACAATGTCAAAGATCAGTGGGGAGGAAGCGATATTTACTGCGATGGGAACCTGCTCCATAAATACACGGATGGATTCCTGCTCTTCCTTGGTTACGGAAGCGATTACTTCCAGCTGCTTATCAGCATTGCCCGCAACAATACCTGCTGCCGCTGCTGCCGGGATACCGCGCAGATGTCCTGTGTTAGGAACAATTACGCTCTTTACATTCTTGATAATGTTGCCGCTGGCTTCCACTACCACACGGTCGGGAGCTGCTCCCAGTGTTTTTCTGGCCATTGCCGCACAGTAAGCAACAGCAATGGGCTCCGTACATCCCATTGCAGGAAGAAGCTCTTCCTCCAGGATCTTTATAAAATTCGTATAATCGATATCGTTCTTATTCATTGAACTTACTCCTTTATCTATCCTTATCCTAATTGTAGGAACCGCTTTACCCCAAAGGGGCAGCGGTTCCTTGGTTGATTAAATTGTTGCCAGTATTTCCTGAGCCTTAGCCAGACGATCCTCCGGTACATACAGCGGTACGCAGCAGCCTGGTGCAAGGATCAGACGGCCATCCGGAACCTGATCCATGGAAGCTTTCAGGTGAGCCTTCAGTTCTTCATCAGATGCTGTGCCCAGAACCTTCAGTTCCTCTACGCCGCCGATGAGAAGCTTATCGCTCTTCTTGCGTGCATCAGCCAGGGAGATATCTACCAGCTGGTCATGCCAGTTCAGTGCTGCAACAGGATACTGTGACATGATATCGAACATAGGTGCATTTCCATGCATATGCATGATATTGAACCACATATCCTTAGCTGCTTCCAGAACTCTCAGGTCGTAAGGACGGCCAAATTCTTCGTACTCAGCAACGCTCATCTTATCGTAGGTTCCCAGCTGGCTGGCAAAGAAGATACCGTCAGCTCCCATCTTAGCCATTTCCTCAACCAGCTTAATGGTTGTCTGGCAGATGGTCTCAAGGCCCTTGTGGAACAGTTCAGGATTGCGGCGCATATGTACGAACATCTTGTCGCCAGCCATCTTAATAGCGGTTGTCAGTGGGTTGAAGATTGTGATAACAACAGGAACCTCGCCCTTATAGTGGTCAACAACGCCCTTTGCAGCCTCGATGGTAGCAGCCATGGAACCCTGATCCATAGGAAGTACGTTCAGCTTAGCCCAGTCTTCGTCATGTTTAATACCGAAATCTGTAACAACACCTACGCTGGAGCAGGTCTCCGGCCATACATTGTCGCGCTCCGGCCACTTAATAGCTGACCCCCAGTCCTGAACGCTGTAAAGGCCCTGGTATGTTACCTTAACGAAATCCCACTGGAAACGGTCCTGGAACTGAATGATCTTTTTAACAAGTTCCTTCGGATCCTCGTCATATGGTGGGAAGTGTTTCCAAAGGTTCATGGATTGTGTATCCAGTTTTTTGCCCTCTAATAAAGCTTTGATTCTCTCGGTCTTAGTCATGATAATACTATCTCCTCTCTTAATGTGTGATATATTGTAAAAAAGTCTCCTTTTGTAAGGATTCAGGTGTTAAGCCGGGAATGCGGTGGGAACCAGCATCTTTGGCAGGAACAGGAACAGGTTGGGGAACAGTACGCCCAGGAAAATAACGATTAGGGTCACGCCAATGATAGGTGCAACGCTCTTAAATGCCTGGGGTATGGTGATCTCTCCAATCTGGGAGGTGATCATCAGGCAGGTGCCGTATGGAGGCGTAACCATGCCCAGTGACAGTGTCAGCACAACGATCAGTCCCATATGGACATCATTGATACCAACCACAGCTGCAAGCTGCTTTATAATAGGAAGGAAAATAATAATAGCTGTAATGGGGCTCAGGAATGTTCCGATAAACAGCAGGAACAAGATCAGGAGCAGGTAAACGCCCAGGTAGGAGTCCGTGATGCCCAGGATCGCATCTGCGATCATCTGCGGTGCGTTCAGGTAAGCGATCAGCCAGCCCGTAACACCTGCGGCAGCCACTGCAAACATGCTCAGGGAAAAGTCCATGGCTGTTTTCAGCAGGATCTTTGGAACATCTTTGATCTTATAGGTACGGTACACACAGAACATCAGGATCAGTGCATAAAAGCAGGAAATGGATGCTGACTCTGTGGCAGTGAACAATCCGCTGCTGGTGCCGCCCAGGATGATCATGGGAAGGAAGATAACCGGAAGGGCTGCGCGAAGAGCCTTGCCCCGCTCTTTCCATGTGTATCTCTCCCCTCTGGGGTAGTTATGTTTAATTGCCATATAATATGTATACATACACTGGGCAAATGCAATAAGGAAACCAGGAACAAAGCCTGCAATAAACAGTGCGCCGATGGAAGCGCCGCTCATGGCTCCGTACACAACCAGCAGGACGCTGGGAGGAATGATAACACCCAGAGTGGATGAACAGGCAGTGATGGCAACGGAGAAGCCGCTGTCATAGCCGGCTCTCTTCATGGCCGGAATAATCATGGCGCCGATACCGGCGGCATCAGCCTGAGCGGAACCTGAAAGATGTCCGAATAAAAGGCTGATCAAAACATTTACATGGCCCAAACCGCCCCGTATGTGCCCCACAAAGGCATCGCATATGGCAAAGAGCCGGTCCGTGATACCTCCCTTATCCATCAGCTGCGCCAAAAGCATAAACAGCGGAACTGCCAGAAGTGAAAAGTTGTTCACTGAACTGTACATACTGTTAATGGCGCTGGTAAGAGGAAGGCCCATCTTTATAATAACGATCATGGAGGAAAGTCCTAAAGCGTAAGCAATCGGGATCTTGATCATGACCATAATGGCGAAACTCACTAACAAAATTAAAAGCAATTGACCGTTATCCATTGAGATCCCCCTTCTTATTAAATAGTGAAATCATCCGTCTTACATCATTGACCATATGAATCAAGGTGTACCACATCATAAAACACCCGGACAGAGGAATGCACATAAAGAAATATGCCTGCGGAATGTTAATAGCTGTGGATAAACGCTTCATACCCATAATGGTGTAAACCGAGCCATAACGGATCAATACATAAAAGAAGATAATGCCCGCAATATTACTGATAATGTCCAACAGGCAGTTGGACTTTTCAAAACGGTCAGGCAGGAATGCCAGCACATAGTGGGCGCGGTGGCGGACAGCAATGGCGCTTCCAAGAAATACCGCCCATACAAAACACACAACACTGATGTCATTTGCCCATACCATGGGAATCTTCAAAAAATTACGGCAGACAACCTGCAGGGAAATTATAACAACAAAGGCGGCAACCGACAAAGTGCCAATACCCTCGCAGACCTTTTCAATCAGGTCTGAGAATACTTTTACAAAGTTTGAAATAGCTTTCATATAATTTTCCTCTCCTATTGCGTAAAGGTACTGAAAACACCAGTTTTCACATTGATATCTGTGATTACTTGATCAGTCCGTTGATCAGGTCCAGGAATTCCTGTCCGTTGCAACCGGAGGCAATCTGCGGATACAGTTTTTCAACAATTTCTTTAAACTCAGCCATGTCAGGCTCGCATACGATCAGACCATGGTCTGCTACCAGCTTGTCAAGCAGTGTATCATCCGCCTCATCTGCGATCTTGGTGCCCAGTTCCGATGCCTCAATGGCAACTTCCCTGATCAGCTGCTGGTATTCCTCAGGCAGTTTGTTGTAGCTGAGTTCACCCATGGTAATGTGGGTTGGTGTAAACTGATGAGCTGTCTTTATGTGGTAATTGGCAACCTCATACAAAGCGTTGGTATCAAATGCAGCCAGTGTGCACTCAAACGCGGCAACCGTATTACTCTGGATCGCGGAATAAATATCATTAAAGCTCATGGATGTGGGGATGGTTCCCAGCGCTTCCCAAACCATTGCTTCCGTAGCGGAGGAGGTGGTCCTGATCTTCAGGTTCTTTAAATCTGCAACTGACTCAATGGGCTTATTGGTGTGCAGGTCTCTCTGACCTCCGTTGCTAAGTCCCAGAAGAATCAGGCCCAATCCGTTATCATCATACATTTTCTGTATGTAGTTAAACACTTCGCCGTCCGGAGTCAGAACGCTTTCAAATGCATCACGGTCCGGGAACAGGTATGCCAGTGATAAGATCTGGAACTGGTTTACAAAAGGAGCTGCATTCTGGGTGGATCCGATTACGATGTCCAGGGCACCTGTACGCATGTCATCAATGGTTCCTTCATCATTTCCCAACTGACCGCCCGGGAAAACAGTGGCTTCAATAGCACCGCCGGAACGCTCTTTCAACTGATCAGCCATGTACTGACCCATCTGGACCCATGCATGGTCGCCTGTTACAACAGTGGCGATCCTTAATTTAAACTCGCCCTCTTTATACTTGGATTCGGTTGCTGCTGAGGAAGAATCAGAATCAGATTTTGTGGTAGCCTCCTCAGATTTGGCCGGAGCCTCTGTTGCTGAGGTCTTTGCGTTGCTTGAACTGGATCCGCATCCTACCATAGAAGCGGTCATTGCAGCTGCCAGCACAAATGCCATAAGTCTTTTTTTCATAAATTCTTTTCCACCTTTCTTTTTCATCATTTCTTTTTCATCATTTTTATGATATCCCCCTGTTGTCAAATTCACCTGACAACATATCGTTTAGTCATATACCTCGGGCCCATATATATTAAGGTATATGGCTTGATCGAGGGTGATCCACCCCTTCTTTTTATTCTGCCCTGTAGCTTAGCGGCGGTGTTTAGTTCCTGCTAACCCATAAGCAAAATTTTAATAAATAAAATCACGTTTCACTATTTGATATCGTCATTATAACAGTGCATTTTGCATAAGTCAATACGGGAACTATAATATATTTTAGGAATATTTTATAAGATTTAAAAGACATTGACAAACCTGGTTTAGATACTATATAATAAAATAACATGAAATAAGATTTTAAATATTGAAATATCATGACATAGATATTTTATGAAAATACAAATACGTGAAAGACCTTGTAACCGGCAGAAACCTGCCCCGGGCGCCCCATGGGATCTTAACGGAAATGTAGCGGCGGCTGTCTATTGTGGAAACAAAGCAGGGCATGTTATAATAGGTGGAAGGTTTCAAAGTATGTTGAAAGGAAGTGCAATTTTGGAAAAAGCAACCGGCAAGGACGGAACACAGTCAAATCATTCCGCAGGAAAGCTGCTTATGATTATAGAATGTCTGGCAGATAAATCCGAGCCAGTCCGTCTCATGGATATCTCCAAGGAACTGAAGATGAACTCCAGTACAGTGCTGCGCTTTCTCACTGCTTTGGTGGATAACGGTTATGCCAAGCAGGAGCCGGAAACAGCCAGGTACAGCCTTACTTATAAGATATGTACCCTTGGAAGCAAGGTAAGTTCCCATATCGGTATCAAGGATGTAGCACGTCCTTATATGACCGAGCTCTCCATGTTGTTCGGAGAGGTTGTCTGTCTGGCCGTGGAACAGGACCGGGAAGTAATCTATATTGATATTGTCCAAAGTTCCACGAAGATGCTCAGAAGCATGCAGCGCATCGGCCACATAGCACCGCTCCACTGCACCGCGATCGGCAAACTGCTCTTACTGAACTACACGGACGAACAGCTGGACCATGTGATCGCCGACAAAGGTCTGACCAAATTTACAGAAAGCACCATAACCACAAAGGAACAGTTGGTGGAGGAGCTGCAAAGCATCCGCTGGAATGGGTATGCCTATGATGATGAGGAGTGCGAAATCGGCGCACGCTGCATCGCCTTCCCCCTATATGACGTGGAAGGCAAAGTGATCGCCGGAGTAAGCGTAACCGGCCCTACCGCGCGCATGTCCATTAAGCAGATCCAGCTAAAACTCCAGCCGGCCCTTCAGATCATAGGAAGGCTGCGGAAGGAATTGGGATATACGGGATAAGGGATTTTTCAATGGATTTTCATGGGGGCGTTCAACGCCCGCCAATCCCCCCTCACCCTTTATCCGTATTGAAGTCATCTTAGCACTCCTCATGATCAAAGTCAATCTTTTTCCAGCACCGCTCCCCCGCAATAGGGCAAATTGTACAATTAAAAAGGACTGGTCACACTGGCCGGACCTAAAAAGGATTCCTCTGGCCGAAACAGCCCGAGGAATCCTCTCTTTTGCATATCATATCTCACCACAGACGTAATAGAAGCGCTGAAGCATTTGTGCTAAGCTTTACAAAGGGCATCTTCCCTCATCTGACGGGTGGACCATGGTATCAGGAATACCATACGGATATATCCTCTCATATTCAGCCTTCAGTTCCATCAGATTCTCCGTGCAGATGGTACGCCGCCCTGCTTCTATCTCCTTTACCATGTCTACCAGTTTTTTGTTAAGGGGAAGTGAAAGCCCCAGTTTTTCCCCCATCTGGACCGTAACCCCTACAGTACCATCAATCTCACTTTTGCGATGACGCACCGCCAGGTCACGGTATAGACCTGTATAGTTTTTGACCATAGGCCGGTAATGGTCCGCAGTAACTTGCAGCGCCTCCTTAAAGCGGCCCTGACGGTACAGATCCGGCCGGAAGTCGTCAAAGGACACCAGTTCTATTCCAAGCTTTTCAGGAACCTGCATGGCCTCCAGCGCAATACATGCAATGGTTTCCTGGGTGGGCCCATACTCCATCCCGCCAGGAATAAGAAGATGGGTGATCCCCGTGGCAAACATGGCGCAGATATTCACCTGTTTGCTCCAAAGCTGACGCATCACCTGGCCGCTGATCTCCACCTGCTGGAAGGGACTAATAAACTCCCGCAGATGTTCCAAACGCTCTGTTATCCTTCCGTCCAGTTCCCCGATCACAAAATTGCTATGTCCTCCGAATTGGATGACCCCTGGCTCTATGTAATCTGCCGCCCAGTTTACAAAGGCGCCTACCACCCGGTTCTGGCCCACATACTCAGCGATTACATATTCGTTGATGCCATTTTGCAGACTGACCACATATCCGTCTTTCTTTAGCAGAGGAGCGATCTTCTCCATGGCCGCTCTGGTATGCTGGGTTTTAGTCGCGAGAAACACCACCTCCAGCGGTTCCCCCAAGTCATCAATATGGACTGCTTTTACCGGAACCGTGAAGTCCCCTCCCCGGGGATCACGGATGGTCAGCCCTCTCTCATTCATAGCCCGGATATGGTCAGGAACAGCGTCCACATACAGGATCTCCGCCCCGGCTCTAGTAAGCCAGGCTGCCATGGAACCTCCGATCGCCCCGGCTCCCACTAATGTATATTTCATTTGTACCCTCCCCTGTTTTGTCACATTCCGGCATTCTCCAGCCGTCTGGCGGCCTGTATGAGAAAATGGCGGACCCTGTTTCTGTTACGCAGCAGCTGGCGTTCAAGGAATTTGAATTCATTGCTGTTCCTGTCCATGGATGCCAGTTCGGACAGCTGGTCAAATTCCGGAAAAGCCGGAATGGGTACAGCCAGATCGGCCTGGAACAGGTCGCCGTCTTTACAGTAGTGCACCGGTATAAGGATTCTGTTCAGATCCATGCAGAGATCGTTCAGCATGCCTGCCTTTTGAGTATCAGATTCATTCAGCTGTTCCAGGGTGTTCAGGCGGGTAATTTCCCTGTCCAGGGTCAAGAATTTATCTTTTAACCCCCCAACCAGTTTCATCACCTCCGTCAGATCAAAGGCGCCTGACGCAACACTCTGGTAATGTTCCAAATTCCCCATCATCTCATCCGCCAGTTCCGCATAGGAAAATGGATATACATTGGCCATAACCACTCGGGCGATCGCTAATGCAAATATCTGGGCATCCCTGCGCAGTTCCTCCTCCCCCAGATGTTCAAATACATCCTGGGTGGTGTGCCAGTACCAGGGAAGTCCGGGCATAAAGGTTCCCTCCCCCTGTCCATCCACCGGCTGCAGGGACAGGCATTCAAACAGGGTCGGTACGCCGTGAGCCCAGAAGGACTGGTCTCCATTCCGCTGAATACGCATGTATTCCGGATCCTGACCGGTCCTTTCCCTGACCACCTGACGCCCCAGGGCATAGCACTGTTTGTTGCACTCTATATGGGAAAAGTTGTTGGATCCTTTGGTTCCTACCGTGTCTATATCAAAGTTAGCCACTGCATGATCATGCAGATCCTCCCAATAGGTATCCCCATACCAATTGCTGCCGCTGTAGCGCCCATTGCTGTGGCCGCTCCACCATACGAACCGGATATTTACGTTCATCTTGTCCTTGTACTTGCTGAACACCCGGGCCAGTTCCAGGACCACGGCATTAGAACCGCCATTGTCCGCGCCCCCTTTATGCCAGGAGTCCACATGTCCTCCAAACATGACAAACCGGTCCGTGGGTTTGTCCGCCTTCAGCTCTGCCACACACACAGGCACGGTGCGAAATTTAGTAGACACCTCGGTTACCATCTTTACACAGGTCTCTCCCCGGTCCAGACTGTCTAAAAGCCGTTTGCCGTCTGATGCATTTACCGTCACCACAGGTATCTTGGAGAGCATGCCCACTGTGGAGGGAACCGGCTGGCCCCAGATGGGGCTGATGGACATATTGTACGGGTAGTCTCCGCTGGTAATGCAGATGATCCCGGCAGCTCCACGGTTCTCCAGCGCCTTGCAGGGAACCGCCGAAGCCAGACCATTCATCACGGCGATCCTGCCCGTGATATCCTCCTGTCCGTTGGCAGGCTTTTTACCGCCCACGTAAACCGCTTTCCCCTCCAGGCCTGCTTCCCCTGTGGAAGCGCCATAGCTGTGGGTAATGCAGGAAGATAGTTCAGTCCCGTCCTGAAGGGTCAGGCTGCCAAAAACAGGCAGGCTGATGTAATTCTCCACATAATGGATGTCCACATCCAGCCCCAGTTCCCCCATCACACTGCGAAAATACTCAGCCGCCCGTTTTTCTCCCGGGCTACCCGATTCCCTGTCCTGGCTTGTGATGTATTCGGCGTGCTCCATCAGTTTTTTGCCGTCCACCTCCTCCATCAGCTTGATTTCTAACTCTTTATTTATCATCTTATTACACTCCCTCTCTTGTCTGATCCGATATTCCCAGGTACAAAACCTGGAATCTCAGTCTGCAAATGGTACCCGTCCGCAGGATTCTCCTCCGTCTATGATAAAGTCACTTCCAGTAATCCAATCCCCACATTCGCTTGCCAGGAAGCAGACCATTCTGGAAATATCCCTGGGCGCACCAGGACGCCGCAAAAGAATACGCGGGATAATATTGGCCCGCACAGCATCCTTGCTTGGATCGCCCTCCCAGCGTCCAACCTCCACGTATCCCACCGAAACCGAGTTGACATTGATATGCGCAGGCGCAAGCTCCAGAGCCATAGCCCTGGTCAGGCCCAGTATCCCCGCCTTGCTGGCACAATAATTGCTGAAATTCACACGGCCTGAATGAGCCGCACCTGAAGTAATATTTATGACCCGGCCAGGCGTACCCGCGTCAACCAAACGCCGGCATACCTCTCTTGACATATACATGGTTCCCTTTAAGTTAATATCAATTGTATTGTTCACCTGATCATCACTCATCTCTACCAGAGGGGCTACATCATAAAAATATCCCGCATTATTGACCAGTATCTGAACCGGCCTGCCATAAAACTCCATGGCCTCCTCTGCCATGCGGCTGCAGTCCTCCGAATGGGAGATATCTCCCTGAAGGACGCAAACCCTGCGCCCCATTTCCCTTATCTGATCAGCCAGTTCCTCGCACCGCGCCCTGGACCCTCTGCAGGTCAGGACCATATCAGCCCCCAGACCTGCCAGATCCAGACTGAGAGCTCCGCCGATCCCTCCTCCGGCGCCTGTTACCATTGCTATTTGATTGGATAAATCCATGGAAATCATATACCTTCTCCTTTCATGACTGCCTTATTTTTCCTACGCAGGCCCTCATAAGCCGGAAGGCCTGCTATAATGATGATACATACGCCAATGATCATATCCCGCTTTCCTTAATTCAGGAAAATACCGGCTCCCGGTCCAAGAGGCAGCTTCAGGAAATAGAATACCAGGACCAAAAGGAAAAATGCGATCAGATACGCGAACGCATAAGGCATCTGCATCGAAATCAATGTACCAAGTCCAACCTTGTCCTTCTGGCTCACTTTATAGGATTCCAGGAGCCCCAATGCGATGGGGACATTAAGTTCAACAGGAGACAGGATATTAAAGCATGAGTCACCAATACGGTACAGGACCTGTGTCATGGCCGGACTTATGTTCAGCATGGCCAGCATGGGAACCAGGAAAGGTGCCAGCATAACCCACTTTCCGCTATTGCTTGTGATAAAGAGGTTACAGAAGCAGGACAATAGGATGATCAGGATAAAGAGACCAATATTCCCCATATTCAGACTGATCAAAAGTTCTGCTCCTTTGGCAGCCAGAACAGTAGCAATACCGCTACGTGAGAACAGATCCACAAAAATACAGGCAGTCAGACAGACAACCATAAATGAAGCCGCCATATCCAGACATTTTTCCATCATCAGAGGAACATCCTTCCATGCCTTTATCTTACCGATCCCAATACCATAAGCCGAGCCTATAATCATAAAGAAAAAGAACAGCAGCGGTATAATCATGTTCAAGAACGGTGAATTAGGTATCAAAGTTCCATCCGGGCTGCGCATAAAAGAGTTCTTTGGAATACAGGCAATTACAAGAAGAGCTATATAGATCACAGTAGCCCATCCTGCAAATTTAAGCCCCCGCGCTTCCTGGCTGGTCACCTTCATCTTTTCCAGTTCGCTGGCGTCCTTTTTCAGAACAAGTTCCGGATGCTGGCGGTTCAGGTGAGGAACTGTTACGTATTTAGTGACTACCACACAGACAGCAGTGATAATAAAGGTTGCCGCTGCCACGAAATAATAGTTAATAGCCGCATGGGTAGGCGCAAGCGCACCGGTGGCATCCACAATATGGTTAGCCTCAACAATCTGAGCAGATATTCCAGCCAGAGTTGTATCTGTAGCCGCAATCATCAAACAGGCCGTGTAACCGCCATTGGCTGCCGCATACCCCATGATGATTCCAATCCACGGATGCAGTCCCAGAGATTTAAACACAGCGGCTGCTATAACCATGGTAAACACCACCCCGGCGCCAAATCCTATGCTGGAATTGACACCCACAAAAGACACAGCGATGAAAACGATCATGATGGGAGCGCCAATTACCGCCTTACGCATCAGAGCATCAAAAAGGCCCAGCTTTTCTGCATATCCCACAGCCACTGTCATAAAAATCAGCATGCCCAATGGATAGTAATTTACGAAGATACTAATAAAGTTTGTGAGATAATGGGCCAAGGTCTCGAAAGTCATCAGGTTCGTGACCTGGGCAGTGGTTACCTGAATGGCCCCATCCACCACGGTTTCGTAAGAAGCTGACCAATTCATGCCGTGCAAAACAGCACTGAGTACCACCGTAATCAGAGCCAGGCTTGCAAACAGCCAAAATGGATGCGGCAAGAGATTCCCCACCTTTTCAATGGCGCCCATGGATCGCTCTAGCCAGCTTTTCTTAACTACTTTTTCATCATCTTCCTTTTTCATTAACATTCCCCTTTCTTTTGTATGGAAGCGTCAAATCCAACACTCCATTTTTTATTAAAAACCTTAGATTTTAAGGTTTTATTCACTTTTTGCAAAAAAAATGCATGAACAAATAAACATGTCCATGCGCTCTGTCTTTTTGACCTGAAAGATTTGGCTTCGTCGGTGCATCATTGCTTTCCAGAGTATCGTCCAGTATTCGGTCCTTTTGCCTGAGAGTTCTCCGCTTCCCCTTCGGCGCCGCGTCCTGCACGGTCTCTCCCGAATCTATCATCCGATAATATGTAGTTGTCCGTAAATATTTGACTCTTCGTCCACTCTTGCTGAACCTATATTAGCACAATTAACGATTTCAGTCAATAGATAAAGTTCTTGAATTTTGGCAGTTTTAACTATGTAATTTTCAATTAATCAGAGGTATTATAAGCAGATTTTCTTAAAAAATGTTTTTTTTAATAAATTTCGCACTATTATATTGTGAAATTATACAATACCCCCCCCCCCCCCCTCCCTCCATCCAAAGTTTTATCTCAATTATAAATGCACAAATCTGAAAATTAAACAAATTAAGACATCATACTCTTTTGTTATACGCTGTTTATGCTTAAAAAACAACAATAACCATAAAAGATGATGTCTTATAAAAAAGCAAATCAAATTCAGACTTATTTACAACTGTTCAGAGTCCCATCCTATGACTTCCGCTTTGCCTCACTTATAAAGACCTTGGCCCGTTCCGGGTCAATTGGATTCTTCATATCCCCGTTCTTGATCCAGGTGGCAACGGACACGCCGTCAAAATATTGCATCAGCTCATGGATGTTGTCTCCGGTGGCTCCTCCGCCAAGAAAAATGGGCGTGTCCTTTACCCTCTCCCTGGCTTCCTTGACCATACGGATGCTCTCATCCACAGACTTACCGGACATAAACAGGCCGTCTGCAAACGCCTCATGGACACACTCCCATGCAGCATCCCCCACCGGCTTTCTGCCCAGGGGGATTCCGTGCACCTCGTGCACATCCGCATAGACGGGCACCTTGGATCCGGTGCGTTTTCTAAGGTTTGCGATGTCCACACACTGGGCCTGAAGGATACCGGCGCTGGTAACGCTTGCTCCTGTAAACAGGTGCTCCACCCTTACAAAGTCCGCTCCCACCGCATCGGCCACGGAAAGGCCGGCCACTCCGTCCCAGTTCATAAGGATCCCCATGAGCAGTTCAGGAAAACGTCTCCTGATCTCATAGGAGATCCTGGTCATGTAGGCGATCGCCTCGGGACTGGATTCCTGTTTAATGGGCATGTCGTTCATATTCTGTACAATGATTCCGTCAAAATGGTTCTCCGCCACCATTTCCGTCTCCCGCAGGGCCATATCCACGATCTCCCGGATCCCCATCCCCGCGTGCCGGTAACTGCCGGGCAGCGGCTCCGGCTGGATCATGGACAATACGATCTTTGAACCGCGTCCTAAACAATTCATCTGCGTTCTCTCCTTTTCCTCATCCTATACTCCCCTTAAATTCCGGCTGTACTCCATGCTGATCCCATACATCTGACCAGAGGGTATCACACCCTTTTCAGTCACAAACCCCCGGATGAACTCCGGTTCCACACCCACCAGCTCGGGGGTGATAAAATCAACGGACCCCCTGTCCAGGTCCTCTCCCCAGTTCGCTGTCAGCTTTTCCTTCAGGTCATCATATACCAGCTTCTTCCTGCCGCCAAACACCGGCCTTATATCAAGCTTGATCAGAGGTGTAAGGAAATACAGCGGTACCCCGTAATGCCTGCATATCAGGCCCACTATATCAGAGCCTGTGGTATTAAAGCCCGTGCCGTCCGGATAAAATGTCTCCGCGCCCATGAAGGCGCCATGGCAGTCCTTAAGATAATACATCATGGACGCCTCCGGGATAAACTTGATCTTATGCCCGGACTCCAGGCACGCCTTTACAAAAGGCCTTCCCCCGTCAATGATCCGGCTCTCCGCAATATAGACCGTATACTGCTTTCCATTCTCCTTTAATCCCCGGAGGAATTTCTCAACCGTGCTGGAATAATCGTATACAAATATGGTCTCCATGGTCTCCGCCAGTCTGACCCCATAAGCCACACACTGCTTCACTGCCTCAGCAGCCGTCCTGGCATAGCTGTTCTTTGTCTCCAGTATCAGGGGCGCCGCTTCCTTCAAGTCCATCCCTGCATAAGATCTGATATTATGAGTCATAAGCAGGATCGCATTGCTGACCGCCTGGCTGGCCTCCCCTCTTGTGGCGATAAAAAAATCCGCCACCGCCAGGATCTCATCAATCACCTGGTCCGCGGGCCTTTGTTCATCCTCTCCCCTTCGGACCACGGCTTCGATCATATCCCCGACCATGGCGATATGATTGCTCGCCCCCAGGACCCTTTGCTCCACAATTGAATCAAATACTTCCCTCATAGGGCCGGGCAGTATATTCCTTACGTTGTTTTCCATTTTAATAAATCTCCCCTTGTGCGGCGCGGATACAGGATCCGCCCCGCATTTTGTTATCTCAATTGCCTCAGCAGTTTCCGTTGACTCAGTCAAGCCCCAGTATCCTGGCGCCGTTTTTTCCAAACAGATACTCCCTGTATGTTTCATCCAGATGGAACATATCAAACACATCCAAAGAGCATCTGGTCAACCGTTCCGGATAGGATGAGCCAAACACCAGCTTCTCCTTTGGAAGGCTGGTCACTGCTTTCTTCAGAATCTGGACCTCATACTGGTTGGAGGTCTCAAGATAAATATTAGGGATCTCCTTTCCCAGGTCCACGCAGCCATATCCATAATCGAAACATCCCATGTGAAGGAACAGGAACACAAGGTCCGGATGCCTTCTCACATGTCCCAGCCACTGCTGCGGCATGGAGCGGGAGCCGATTCCGGTAAATACCTTGACCGGAACCCTGCGTTCCTCAGCCACTGCAAGCACATCCTCAATCCCGCTGCATGCATCGGGATAATAGCCGTGCTCCACGGAATTAAATTCCAACATCACCATGCCGGGAAGCTTTAGGGCTTTCCTGGCTGTTTCGGCGCAGTTATCCTCCTTTGGGTTGATGACCGCGCAGCCGGCCAGACGGTCCGGATAAGCGGACACCAGCTTTGATATATACCGGTTCCCCGCTTCCACAGGCCAGCCATCCAGGGCAGAAACCACGCGGAAGTCAATCCCGTTCTTCTCCATATCCAAAAGGAGTTTTTTCTCCTCTTCTTCCTGTCCTGCAGGATTCCTCTTAATATGCGAATGGATATCAACGATCATCCTTCTACCTCCAGTCTTATCCCAAAATACCGCAGTAAGTTCCCACAATACCCACGATCATGGTAACCAGGATCAGTTTAACTGCGGATATCTTCTTTTTGGAGATCAGCAGATACATAAGCCCAGTGTACAGCATCCCCAGTATGCCCGGCATCAGCCCGTCAAGGGTTTCCTGGATGCTGAGCACCGTATCGCCGCTCTGGTACACAATGGGAATGGAAATGACCACAAGGGCCGGTATAAATCCGCCCACGATCACATAAGCCGCAATGGCCGCCAGCTCTGAGATCCTGCTGATCAGTCCGCTGGACTGTATCTTTTCCACAAATTTAACGCCCTGTTTATAGCCCTGGAACACCCCCAGATACCTTACGCCCAGCGACACGATGGACATGCCGATCACAAAGAATATGGGCCCTATCCAGCCGAGTCCCGCTGTGATAAGCGAAATGGCGATACCTGCCAGGATGGGTCTGGCCGTACCGTTTAAGAGGGAATCCCCCAGTCCTGCCAGAGGTCCCATCAGGGCGGTCTTAACAGCATTGATAGAATCAGGGTCAATATCGCCCTCCGTAGCGTACCGCTCCTCCATGGCCGCGGCCACTCCCACGGGAATGGCTGAAGTGATGTCATTAGTAAGGAAATATTCCATATGCCTTGCATATGCTTCCTTCTTCTCCTCAGGGTCCTCATAATACTTTTCAATCACAGGCATCATTGCCTCTGTAAATCCCGCGTTCTGCTGGCGCTCATAGTTGTTGGTACCCCTGATGGTAAGCTGGTGCAGGAATACCTTCCATAAGTCGCGGTTTGTAAGCTTGTTCTCATTCCCGTTGTTCTCTGTACTCATATCATTCTCCGTCCTTTCCCCAATCACGCGTTTGCATCCGCAATCTTAAAGTAATAGTACATGGCCACACAGATCACTGCCAAAAGGGCGATCCCGATCATGTTGATATTCAGGTATGCTGCCACAAAGAAGCCTAAAAGGAAGAAGGGCCAAAACTTCTTTACCTTAATGGAATTGAGCAGCAACGCAAAACCGACCGCTCCGATCATGCTGCCTCCCACTGACAGGCCTGTGATGACCTTGGCCGGGATGGCGTTGATGATCGCCTGCACATAAGATGCCCCAAAATAAATGGCCAGAAATGTGGGAACGCCGTACAACAGGGCGTTGGCTGCCATGGGAAAGATCAGGTTATTGGCAACGATCCCCCTGGTATCCAGGCGTTCCGCCGCCTTTTCCACGCGGTGCATCAGGTATACGTTGATCACTGAATTCTGGAATGTCTCTGCCATCTGTCCGATAAAGGAAACAGGAAGTGCGGTCGCCACGGCCAGATCCGTTCCGCCTCCGCCCAGGATAGCGATCCCGGTTGCAATGGCTGTGCTGATGGTGGGATTGGGCGGCACTGCCGTACCCACAAAGATAACAGCCAAAAACATAAGTTCCACCGTAACACCCACTGCAAAGCCGGTCTGCACATCCCCCATGATCAGACCCACCACCGGGCCGACCACCACCGGACGGAATATATGCGTCTGGGTCGTATGGGAATCAATAAAAGCAACCGTCACAAACACTGCTACCAATAATGCCTGCATAAATAAACTCATAACCTTATCCTCCCCTTATTATGCCAACTTACACTTTTTCAGAAGTTCCATCACATCCTGGCTGCGCTCATTTGGAACCGCCCGCACTTCCAGTCTTACGCCATGTCCATAGATCCCCTTAATAGCCTCCACATCCTCCGGGAACACCCACAGGTTGCCAAGCACTTTGGTCTTGCCCTTTTTCATGTTCATATTTCCCACATTGATCTGATCTTTCTCAATCCCCGCCTCTATGAACTTCAGGGCCTGCTCCGGACCGCGCATAAGCAGCAGCACCTTTCCGCTCCCCTCGCCTGACTGGATATAGGCAATGGCGTCATCCACGCTGAGGATCTTCAGGGCAATGGAATCCGGTGTGGCCATCTTAAGAAGGGACTGCTGGAACTCATCCTTAGCCGCCTTGTCATCCGCCACAATAATAGTCTTTGCATCAGCGTAGGCAATCCACGCCGTAATGATCTGTCCATGAATCAATCTGTCATCAATACGAAATACGCTTATATCCATCTCTTATAACCTCCTCGTTATGAGCACTTGGAGACCGTATTTTGGTCTCCTACGTGCGATACATGTCACTGGCACTTAGCGAGGTCTCCCACGAGCTTAGTGCAGTGGCTCGTTATGAGCACTTGGAGACCGTACTTTGGTCTCCTACGTGCGATCCTACAGTTCACTTAATCCAATGGTGGAGCCGCTCTGCTGCTGTAAATACTCAGCCAGGTCCTTAAGTTTAATATCCGGGTTTCCGCACTGTACAATGGCCTCGATCAGTATAGGAAGGTTCATCCCGTATATGACAGCCACGTCCTCATTCTTAAAGGAATACCTGGACACCACGTTAAAGGGCGTCCCTCCCTTGATATCGCACAGGACCAGATACTGGTTATCCGGTGAAACACTGGTTATCTTCTCCCCGTACAATTCATCCAATTCATCCGAACCCATCTCCTCGCCAAAGGTAACGTAATCCAGGTGTTCCTGTTCTCCTACCAACATCTTCACCGACTGCATCATCCCCTCAGCCATGCCGCCGTGGGATGTAATTAAAATGTGTATCATTTTCCTGCCTCCAATCTCTTTATAAACACCTGGAAGAATGGCTCCAAAGATATTCTGCGTTCTTATGGAATATATACTCCAGCTTTTCCTCCGGTACTTTCAGCTCATAAAACTTCTCAACCTCTATGTTCACAGGCTTATAAGGCCAGTCCGTCCCAAAGCACACACGCTCAGGCCCCAGCACATCGATGGCCTTAAGAAGCACATCCACATCCATCTGACCGGAAGTCTCAACCCATACATTCTTTAGATCCTTCACCACCTCTATGGCGGAAAGCCCAAACTCATAGTAACCGATATGGGTGAAAAGGAAATTGATATCCGGAAACTTCCTGGCATATTCAGCCCAGGTATAAGGCGTTGAAAAGGGAGCGGTCCCCACATGGGTCTGCACATGCACTCCATACTTGCGGATCTCGGCAAAGATATCATTCAGCGCCGGCGTATTATCCGGGTAATATCCATGCTTCCAGGAATGGAACTTCACACCGTCCATCCCATAATCTCCCAGACAGCGGTTCACCTCGTCAATGGCGTCCGGCGCCTTGGGATTAATGAATGCATATCCCTTAATGACCCCCGGAAATGCTTCCATGGCCCTGTGGACCAGATCATTCTGTGCCCTTGTGGAAATACCTGACAAACTGCTGATCCCTACTTTTGATATCCCGTAGGCCTTCAGGTCGTTCACCAGATCTTCCGGTGAATTCTCATCCCCCGAACTGGTCTTTCCCAGATGAGAGTGAATATCATAGATAAGCATCTGACCATCCTCCTGACTTGTGGTTTTAACATATTATGATTATAACGTTATAATCATAATATAGTAAACTTGAATCATTTTGTCAATAGTTTTTCCAAAAATAATGTACAATAAAACAGGGATACCGGATCCTCATCCGATATCCCTGCCATATTTTTCTCTTATATCAGTCCAGACGCAGCTCCACCTTATATTGATAGTAGTCTGGATTATAAAACATCTGAACATACTCAAAGGGGTTCTTATCCCCTGAATAGGTCACCCGCTCCTTGTAAAACACAGCTGTCTGGGGTTTCAGTCCCAGCACCTCCAGTGTCCGGTCCGATGGCGTCTTCACCTCCAGAACCTCAGACGCCGTGGTGGGCACGATTCCATTGGCCCTCAATATGGCATAGAGGGACACATCCGGCCCAAACTCCTCCTCCCTAAGCTTCAGCCCGGAAACCATCTTAATGTATGATTTGTGAAGGCCCACTGCCACATCCTGACGGTACCGTTTCCGTTCAATATAAAAGACAGGCTCGCCCTCCTCTAATTCCAACAGCTGTGCGATCCGCTTTTCCGGCACCAGTTCCTGAAAATCCAAGAGCCGGGAGCTGGCCCTCTCCCCGTACAGGCGGACGTCATCCGTAAAGCTTGTAAGCTTTTTCATGTCATAGGCATGCTTTGCCTTACAGACAACCGTCCCCTTCTTTCCCCGGTTCTTTTCCACCAGCCCTTCCTGGGCCAGCATCTCTATAGCGCCCCGGACCGTCACCCGGCTGACCCCATAAATCCGCTCCAGCTCAGGCTCCGAGGGAATCCTTTCTCCTGGCCTGAGGAGACCGCTTTGAATCTTCTTGAGCAAATCCAGATAAATCTGGTAATGCAAAGGGACCTTGATTTTCTTATCTATCACTGAATCCACACCTCTACCCGCCTTCCCCTGCAATACAGTATGAAAGTTTAACATTGTAATCTTATGATGTTACTATTATAACATCTTATTTGGTTTTTTTCATCCTCTTTTTGCAGGATGAAAAAGCAAACAGCCGGCTGTCACCAGCCGGCCGTCTGCCCATACCCATACCTAATCTTCTATAATCTCATATCTGAACCAGTCAAAATCCGCATGGTTCTTTGACTTTTCATGACCGGACGAAGCATACATTCCCAGGTATGTGCCCACATATCCATCGGCCACCAAAGTGCTCAAGATGGAGCCGTCAGCGCCCAGGACCACCACCCTTTTGTCCCGTTCCTTTGAACCGCAGTAAAAATCATAGCGCCCTTCGCTGCCTTCTACAAACAGATAGACTCTGCCTGAACCAATCTCGGAGCATCCGATCAGCTCCCTGGTTCCGTTAACCACACGGTAACAGCTGATCCTGGGTTTTCCCCTGTGGATTTCCTTTACCAGGAGGAAAGAAAAACGTTCATTCTGGGTCAGGACCAGCCCAGCCTCCTCACCGTCCCTCAATGGTTCAAACTCCATGGCGAGCGCTGCCTGAAAATTATAATGCTGCTGCCGCCGCACAAGCATGGCCGGAGTTTCCATATCCTCCAGCTTTACCGGCAGCAGTTCCATTCTCAGATATCCGGGCCGCTGGGTCAGATCATGAAACGGAGTTTGTACAGGGCGCCTCATGCACCAGATCATGTCCAGGGATTCATCCTCAAAATTGTCCACCCTGCTGTGGAGAGGCGGACGGTTGTAGGAAAGGCCCGGCCTTCTCTCCTCCAGGTTCACCATCCCATTATGGTTGTCCACCAGAGGCCACCCGTCATAGTCCCAGGCAATGGGGACCATAAACACCTCCCGCCCCAGATTAAACTGCGCATTCCTGTTGCGGTCAGGGGTACGGATCCATTTCCTTGGCTGGTACCGCTCATAATCATCGATTTCCTGCTCATAGGGCCTGATCCCCAGCAGGAGCATATACCACTCCCCCTCCTGCGTCTGAACCAGATCCCCATGTCCTGTCACCGCAACCCCCAGGTCATTGATCAGGCGCAGGCCCCGGTTGGTTACAATGGGATTTCTGGGACACGGCTCATAGGGTCCGAACAAACTCTTACTACGGCAGATATTTACGCAGTGGTTTGTCTGCGTGCCTCCGCAGGCTGTCATCAGATAGTACATGCCCTGGACATGATAAATGTGGGGAGCTTCCATGAACAGGCTGTGATCCACATTTCCATCATATATGATATGGCGTCTGCCAATGAACTGAAAGGTATTCCGGTCCAGCTCGCACAGATAGATCATCTTGTGGGTGGGGTATTTTAGATCTTCAGGTATCATGTTGCCGCAATACCAGATCCTGCCCTCCTCATCAAAATACAGGGATGGGTCGATCCCGTCCGCGCCTTTGATAATCACCGCATCGGACCACTCCCCGGCAGGATCCCTACTTGTAAGGATAAAATTATACCGGTAAGTCCTGCCCTGGACGTCCAGGGTATTCACAATATAAAACATGCCCTTATGGTATCTTATGGTGGCTGCCCACAGACCTTCTGAACTGTCACAGTTTCTGTAGTCCAGCTGGCTTGGCCTTGATATAGCGTTGCCGATCTGCTCCCAGTGCACCAGATCCCTGCTTTTAAACACCGGAAGCCCCGGAAAATAGGAGAAGGAGGACGTAACCATATAATAATCATCCCCTACCCTGCACACAGACGGATCCGGGTATCCTCCCTTGATAATTGGATTGCGAAATGTATCATTTTTCATAACTGCACCTCTAACCATCACTCCTTAACTGCACCTGCCGTCATACCGGCGATCAGGTATTTCTGCATAACTGTAAAAACCGCCAATGTGGGTACGCTGGAAATCATGGCAGCGCACATCAGGTAGTTCCACTGGATCTTGTACGCGTCAGCCATGGTGCTGATCGCGTAGGTGATCGTCTTTTTCTCATCAGCCGACATTAGCACGGATGCAAACATATACTCGTTCCAGTTCTGTAAAAACGCATAGATGACCGTTGCCACCAGCCCGGGAAGGGCAATGGGCATGATAATCCTATAAAATGTATGGAACGCACTGCTTCCATCCACCCTTGCGGCCTCATCCAGTCCGGTGGGGATACTCTTAAAATATCCGTACATCATCCAGGTACAAAACGGAATGCTGAAGGAAGCGTACACGATCAGCAGACCGGTGCGGGTGTTATTTAAGTGCAGGGAAACCAGGATCTTATAATAGGGAATGATCTTCATCACTGCCGGAAACATCTGGGTGACCAGCAGAAAGCTGAGCAGCAGGGCCTTGCCCTTAAATTCATATCGGGACAGTCCGTATCCGCACAGAGCCGCGCATACAACGCCGAATATGGTGGATCCCCCCACGGCTATGGCACTGTTTTTAATGTATGTGGCAATGGGATATTCTTTCCATATATTTACAAAGTTTTCCAGGGTGGGGCCTGACGGAAACAACTTCAGGCCCCTGGAAAGGGTAATATCCGTCATGGATTTAAGGGATGTAATCACCATCCATGACAATGGGAGCAGCACCAGAAGGCAGCCGGTAATAAGGACCACGTACCCCAGCAGCAATACAAGTCTGTTCTTATTTGTTCTAGTCATCGCGCAGCAACCTCCTGAAAACAACTCCTATAAGGTAACATATCACAAGAATATATACTGACTGGGCCGAGGCAAAGCCGTATTTGAAGTAGGAAAACGCATTTTTGTAAATCTCAATGGCCGACACCATGGTGGAACTTCCCGGCCCTCCGGACGTCATGAGCCAGATCATGGTAAACTGCTTAAACACCCACACCGTATCCAGGATCAGGATAGTGGTCAGGATCGGTTTTAAAGCCGGAACCGTTATGTAGCAGAACCGCTGCCATGCATTGGCACCATCTATTTTGGCCGCCTCATACATGTCCGTTGAGATGGTCTGGATTCCCGCCAGTATCTGCACCATAACAAGGGGATACCCCTTCCAGATGCTCACCAGGATCACACAGGGAAATGCGGTTGCCGAAGTGGTAAGCCACCCCACCGGTTCAGATACAATATTAAAATGCATCAGCAGCTCATTGAGGATCCCTCCCTGGGTGTTCAGGATCCATTTGTACAGGTACGCAATGACCACGTCCGGGAACAGCCAGGGCAGTATCAGGATCCCCCTCAAAAGGGTGCGCATCTTAATATCCATGTTGAGGAAGGATGCGAATATAAATCCCAATACAAAGTGGCCTCCAACCACGGTCACTGTAAACACCAGGGTCTTCCACAGGCTGTGCAGGAATGAGGAATCTGTCAATGCCTGGATATAATACTTAAAGCCCACAAAGTTCCATTTATTGACCAGGTTGGTATCAAAAAAACTGATGTAAATGCCGTACATGATAGGGTATAGGACCAACAGAACTATGGTCAGTGTGGCCGGTGTGATAAAGCCATATGGAACCAGCGCCGACTTAAGCTTATTCCGGCTCATCCCTTGCAATTTTCCTTTCAAACCCTTACCTCCTAATTGCTGTATGACGTTGCAACCTCTTCCGCCTTGGCTGCAGCGGCAGCAACCGCATCATCAATGGACACATTTTCTGAAACAACGGTCTGCCAGCACTCGCCGCATATATCCCTCAGCTCAGCAAGACCTGCAAATGCAGGATAGATCACCGCACTGTCAGAGGCTTCCGCAAAACCGGCATATGCCTCATCCTTTTCACAGATCGCCGTCAATGCGTCATTGACAACCGGCAGACGGCAGGTGGCTTCGTTCCAGGTTACACTATTTTCAACGCTTGTCATATATTTCAGGAAATCCGCTGCTACTTCCGGATTCTTGCAGGTGCTGCTGACCGTCATACCCACGCTGGAAAATGAAGTCACAGGGTCAACTCCTTCAGCTGTTGGCATTGGGAAACTTCCCATCTTACCCCGCATCTCAGGATTGGCGTTGTAAATTCCTCCCAATACATTGGATGCGCTGAAAAACATACAAGCCTGGTCAGCCGCTATCATTGTGTAAGCCTCAGAATAACCGGTCTCGATCAGTCCCGGAGGTGTTACTCCCTGGTTTGCAGCCATATTGACAAAGGATGTCATTGCATTTTTAAACTCCGGTGTTCCAAAGCCCGATGTAAAGGTACCATCCCCATTGTCAGTAACAAAGTCACAGCCGTAGGTCAGGGCAAATGTCTGGAACCTGGACTCGGCGGAATCATTTCTGGTTCCTGCAAAGGCACAGCCATACCGGTCGGTTTTGCCGTCCCCGTCCAGATCCTCCGTCAGAGCCTTGGCTGCCTCAAGGAACTGCTCCCATGTCTTTGGTATCTCAATTCCTTTTTCCTCAAACAGGTCTTTTCTGTATACCATGGCCGTAATGTTATTCTGCCATGGCATATAAACCAGTGTGCCGTCCACTGTTGCATTTTCAACAGCCGCAGGCATGAGGCCATTTAAGTATTCCTCACCCAGAAGCTGGTCCATATTGCTGACGCTCATTCCCATCTCCAGACAATTAGCGGAATACGCCTCTGTCATGGTGAAGATATCAGGAAGGGTCCCCGCCGTGGCCTGAGTGATCAGTGTGGTATACAGATCATTCATGGAACACTCCACCGGTGTCAGCTTGACGTTTGGATACATGGCCATATAATCATCCATCACACCTCTTAAATAGGGTCCCCCGTCAGAATCCCCAAGGGAGGTGATCATCACATCCAGAGAGACATCTCCTGCCCCCGCCACATCAAAGGTGCTGTTATAGTTCTTTTCTACAGCAGGCGCTGAATCTGCGGCAGCCGCTGTATCTGCGGCCGTTGTATCCGCCGCGTTCCCCTCTTCTGCCTTTGCAGCGGTGGTGCCTGCCCCCGTTGTGCTCTGCGTTCCTGATCCCCCGCAGCCCCCCAGCATGCTTACAGCCATAACCGCTGCTGCCACAGTCCGCATTAACCTTCTCTTTTTCATAAAATACTTCCTCCTTTTTTGATTTGTACATATTTATGATTTTTTTTATTTAGTACACTTGCATTTTGTATGTTTTTATTATATAAATATGTATATTGAAAAGCAACTTAATTAAAATAAATATCTCTTTAGTTTTTCTAAAGTTCATTGTGTATTTTTCCATATTTTAATTTTAGAGGAAGGGGGTTTTTGTTATAGAAAGCAAACTGATCGAATATATCATAACCATTGCCAAGCATAAAAGCATCTCAAAAGCCGCAGACGAGTTATATCTGACCCAATCCGCCCTGAACCAGCAGCTGCTGAAATTGGAGACAGAACTGGGCGCTCCCCTGTTTGTCCGCACAAGGAATCACTGGGAGCTTACTGAGATCGGGAAACTCTACGTGGAACGCTCCCAGCAGATCCTCCAGATAAAAAAGCAGACCTACAACCAGATCCAGGATATGGCAAAAAAATGGACTGGCACCATCACCATTGGGCTGACACCAGAGAGAGGGATACAGATGTTTACAGCTATTTATCCCATCATCCATGCCAAGTATCCGGAAACTATTTTCCAGCCCATTGAAGCAAATGTGGATACACAGGTTAAAATGATGGATTCCAAGGAAATGGATATCAGCTTCCAGACCATTTTCGAGAGAAAGTATAAGCATCTGGTGTACGAAACTATTTTCTATGAGCCCTTTTACCTGTGTATCCCCAAAACCCACCCCCTGGCTTACAAGGAGAAAACAGAACCGGACCAATATCCTGAGATATCCCTGTCTCTTTTTAAAAACGAACTGTTCACCCTGGTCAAAAAATCCTCCACCATGCGTGTTGTCATTGACCAGCTTTTTAAAAAGTCGGGTTTTGAACCAAATCTTCTCTTTGAATCCACCAGCATGAGAACCATGCTCCGGCTGACTGAAAACAGCCAGTGCTGCTCCATCATCCCCAGATATTACGCCCTGCCCAACAGCCATGTTTCCTACTTTTCCCTGGGACCTGACGCCAGCTGGGAACTGGCCGCCGTCCACGCCCGGAACCACTATATCAACAATGCTGCCAAAGACTTTATACGGATGGCTGTCACCTATTGGCGGGCCCACCCATACAGCGACTAATGCAGATCCATTGAAAGAGGAACATAAGCTTGCCGGAAACGCCGGGGCTTTTCCGCTGAAGATACCGGCAGCCTGCCGGAGGAAAGCAAAAGAAGAACGCTTCCAGGTGTCTATACCTGAATGCGTTCTTCTTTTTTATAATACGGGACTTATTCACAGCCCCTTTATCCCTTAATCTGCCGCTGGATCTCACGCGGCCGGCCGATGGAATTTCTTTTATACTTCTTCATCCTCATCCACATCAGCCATATCATCCAATGCCAGGACTTCTTCCGCCACATTGTCCTCTGTGAGATTCATCTCATTCTCATCCTCAGAGGCCAGGACCAGCTCATCCTCATCGGAAAGCATAATCTCATCGGAAAGCATCTCATCCGTGTCCAGCTTCACATTGCGGTAACGCTTCATGCCCGTACCTGCCGGGATCGGCTTGCCGATGATAACATTTTCCTTTAATCCGATCAGATGATCCACCTTTCCGTTGATGGCCGCCTCGGTCAGAACCTTGGTAGTCTCCTGGAAGGATGCTGCTGAAAGGAAGGAATCTGTTGCCAGGGATGCCTTGGTGATACCAAGCATTACCTGTCTTCCGTCCGCCGGTTTCTTGCCATCGGCGATCAATGCTTCGTTCATCTCGTTATAATCAAGCACATCCATGGATACGCCGGGCAGAACATCGCTGTCGCCGCTCTCCTCGATCTTGATCTTCTTTAACATCTGATGAACAATCATCTCAATATGCTTATCATTGATCTCCACGCCCTGGAGACGGTAAACGCGCTGTACTTCCTGAAGCATATAATCCTGAACCGCACGCACGCCCTTGATCTTCAGGATATCGTGTGGATTGATACTGCCTTCCGTCAGCTCATCGCCTGCTTCCAGCACCTGGCCGTCCAGCACCTTGATCCTGGAGCCGTAAGGGATCAGATAGGTTTTGGAATTTCCTGTCTCGTTGTCCGTTACAGTAATCTCCCTCTTCTTCTTGGTATCCTTGATCTGTACCACGCCGCCAAACTCAGTGATGATGGCAAGACCCTTTGGCTTACGGGCCTCAAAAAGCTCCTCCACACGGGGAAGACCCTGTGTGATATCGCCGCCGGCCACGCCGCCCGTATGGAACGTACGCATGGTCAGCTGCGTACCAGGCTCACCGATGGACTGTGCCGCAATGATTCCGACTGCCTCGCCCACCTGTACAGGCTGGCCGGTAGCCATGTTGGCGCCGTAACACTTGGCGCACACACCCACGTGGGACTTACAGCTTAAGACTGTACGGATCTTGATTGTCTTTCGGCCGGTCTTGTTCAGCACCTTCATAACAGCTGCCGCACGCTTTGGTGTACACATATGGTTAGCCTTGACCACAACCTCTCCTGTGTCAGGATCCGTAATGGTCTCAGCAATATAACGTCCTGTGATCCTCTCTTCCAAGTCCTCGATCATCTCGTTGCCGTCCATGAAAGCCTTGATCTCCATAAACGGGATATCCCTGCCCTCACAGCAGTCCACTTCACGGATGATCAGATCCTGAGAAACATCTACCAGACGCCTTGTCAGGTAACCGGAGTCAGCCGTACGCAGAGCCGTATCGGACAGACCTTTACGCGCTCCATGGGCGGAGATGAAGTACTCCAGTACGTCCAGACCTTCACGGAAATTGGACTTGATGGGAAGCTCGATGGTGTGTCCCGTTGTATCCGCCATCAGTCCACGCATACCTGCCAGCTGTTTGATCTGCTTATCAGAACCACGGGCGCCGGAGTCAGCCATCATGTAGATGTTGTTGTACTTATCCAGCCCGGTCAGCAGGTCATGGGTCAGCTGATCATCGGTGGTTTTCCAGGTCTCAATTACCTCTTTATAGCGCTCCTCCTCGGTGATCAGTCCGCGGCGGTAGTTCTTGGCAATACGGTCAACGGTTGCCTGCGCTTCCTCGATCAGCCTCGGCTTGCTCTCAGGCACGGTCATATCGGAAATGGAAACCGTCATGGCTGCCCTGGTGGAATACTTGTAACCGATAGCCTTGATATCGTCCAGTGTCACGGCTGTCTGGGTAGCGCCATGGACATTGATAACCTTTTCAAGAATCTGCTTCAACTGCTTCTTGGCCACATGGAAGTCTACTTCCAGCTTTAACTCATTCTCCGGGATGCTTCTGTCCACAAAGCCCAGATCCTGAGGAATGATTTCATTGAAAATAAAACGTCCGATGGTGGATTCAATCACACCGGTTTTCACAGTACCGTCCGCCATGGTCTTGTTGACCCTTACCTTGACGCGTGAATGCAGGGTTGCCTCCTGGTTCTCATAAGCCAGGATCGCCTCATTGACGCTCTTGAAAACCATGCCCTCACCCTTTGCGCCGGGACGCTCCTGGGTCAGATAGTAGATACCGAGTACCATATCCTGTGAAGGAACGGCAACAGGGCCGCCGTCTGAAGGCTTTAACAGGTTGTTAGGGCTTAAGAGCAGGAAGCGGCATTCTGCCTGTGCCTCTACGGACAACGGCAGATGGACAGCCATCTGGTCGCCGTCAAAGTCGGCGTTAAACGCAGTACACACAAGAGGATGAAGCTTGATCGCCTTGCCCTCTACCAGAATCGGCTCAAATGCCTGGATTCCCAGTCTATGGAGCGTAGGGGCACGGTTCAGCATAACAGGGTGCTCTTTGATAACATCCTCCAGCACATCCCATACTTCTGACTGCAGTCTCTCCACCATCTTCTTGGCGTTCTTTATATTGTGGGCGGTTCCGTTGGAAACCAGCTCCTTCATAACAAAGGGCTTAAACAGCTCGATAGCCATCTCCTTGGGAAGACCGCACTGGTAGATCTTCAGTTCAGGTCCTACTACGATAACAGAACGTCCGGAGTAGTCAACACGCTTGCCCAGAAGGTTCTGGCGGAAACGTCCCTGCTTACCCTTTAACATATCGGAAAGGGACTTGAGTGCACGGTTGCCCGGGCCTGTAACAGGTCTGCCGCGGCGGCCGTTGTCGATCAGGGCATCCACAGCCTCCTGGAGCATACGCTTCTCGTTGCGGACAATGATATCCGGAGCGCCCAGTTCCAGCAGTCTTGCAAGACGGTTGTTCCTGTTGATGATCCTTCTGTATAAGTCGTTAAGGTCAGAGGTGGCAAAACGTCCGCCGTCCAGCTGTACCATGGGACGGATATCAGGCGGGATCACAGGGATCACATCCATGATCATCCACTCGGGACGGTTGCCGGAGTTTAAGAATGCCTCCACCACTTCCAGCCTCTTGATGATCCTTGCACGCTTCTGGCCCGTGGAATCCGCCAGGGCCTTGCGCAGGTCCAGAGAATCCTTTTCCAGGTTAATGCTCCTTAACAGCTCCTGCACGGCCTCAGCGCCCATTCCCACACGGAAACCGCCGGTGCCGCCGTACTTCTCCACCTCTTCCCGGTACTCCTTCTCAGACAGTACCTGCTTATACTGCAGGCTGGTGGAACCGGCATCCAATACAATATAGGAGGCAAAATACAGCACCTTCTCCAGTGTTCTGGGGGAGATGTCCAGGATCAGGCCCATACGGCTGGGAATTCCCTTAAAATACCAGATATGGGATACGGGAGCGGCCAGCTTGATGTGGCCCATGCGCTCTCTACGGACACTTGCCTTTGTCACTTCCACGCCGCATCGGTCGCAGATAACACCTTTATAACGAATCTTCTTGTATTTACCACAATGACACTCCCAGTCCTTACTAGGCCCGAAGATCCTCTCACAGAACAGGCCGTCTTTCTCCGGCTTTAACGTTCTGTAGTTAATGGTCTCCGGCTTTTTGACCTCGCCGTGGGACCACTCCAGGATCTTATCAGGGGAGGCCAGACCAATCTTAATGGCATCAAATGTCATTGGATGATAAGTTTCATTAGTTTCTGGCATGAGCATTTACTCCCTTCTATTCTTCGTCTTCATCGTCAGCAGAATCATCCAGGAAGATCTCCTCATCATCTGCCTCCTCGATATAATCATCGGCTGCCTCTTCTTCGTCCACAGTCACCAGTTCGTTGTTCTTGAACTCCTGTTCCTGGTAGCCCAATTCAGCATAAGGCTCCTCTGAAGGTGCAAAACGGCGGTCGCCTTCCAGCATGGCGCGAAGCTCTGTATCGCCGTAATCGATATTCTCGGCCATCTCAACTTCCGTGCCGTCATCGCGCAGAACCTGAACATCCAGTCCAAGGGACTGCATTTCCTTAAGGAGAACCTTAAAGGACTCAGGCACGCCCGGTTCAGGGATGTTCTCGCCCTTAATAATGGCTTCATAGGTCTTCACACGGCCTACCACGTCATCCGACTTCACAGTCATGATCTCCTGCAGGGTGTAGGAAGCGCCATATGCCTCCAGAGCCCAAACCTCCATCTCTCCGAAACGCTGTCCGCCGAACTGTGCTTTGCCGCCCAGTGGCTGCTGTGTTACCAGGGAGTATGGGCCGGTTGAACGGGCATGAATCTTATCATCAACCAGATGGTGCAGTTTCAGATAATGCATGTGTCCGATGGTAACGGCTCCGTCAAAGAACTCGCCGGTACGTCCATCGCGCAGGCGCACTTTACCATCCCGGCTGATGGGGACACCCTTCCACAGTTCGCGGTGCTCCAGATGGGAGCCAAGGTAGTCCATAACCTCGGGTTTAATAAGGTCTTTATATTTTGCCTCAAAGTCTTCCCATGTCATATTTACATAATCGCTGGAAAGCTCCAGGGTATCCTGAATATCATTCTCGTTTGCTCCGTCAAAGATAGGCGTGGACACGTTAAAGCCCAATGCCTTGGCAGCAAGGCTTAAGTGGATCTCCAGCACCTGTCCGATGTTCATACGTGAAGGCACGCCAAGAGGATTCAGCACAATGTCCAGAGGACGGCCATTGGGCAGGAATGGCATATCTTCCACAGGAAGCACGCGGGAAACAACACCCTTGTTGCCGTGACGTCCGGCCATCTTATCACCAACGGAAATCTTACGCTTCTGGGCAATATAGATTCTCACGGTTTCGTTCACGCCAGGGGAAAGCTCGTCTCCGTTCTCCCTTGTAAACACCTTTGCGTCCACAATGATGCCGTAGGCACCATGGGGCACCTTTAAGGAAGTATCCCTTACTTCCCTTGCCTTCTCACCGAAGATGGCACGAAGCAGCCTTTCCTCAGCGGTCAGTTCCGTCTCTCCCTTGGGAGTAACCTTACCTACCAGGATATCTCCTGCGCGCACCTCAGCGCCGATACGGATAATACCGCGCTCATCCAGATCCTTTAACGCATCCTCGCCCACGCCGGGAACATCACGTGTGATCTCTTCCGGTCCCAGCTTGGTGTCACGGGCCTCTGCCTCGTACTCCTCAATGTGGACCGATGTATATACGTCTTCCTGGACCAGACGCTCAGAGAGAAGAACCGCATCCTCGTAGTTGTATCCTTCCCAGGTCATGAATCCGATCAGCGGGTTCTTGCCAAGGGCGATCTCGCCGTTGGATGTGGATGGGCCATCGGCAATTACCTCTCCAACCTCCACGTGGTCGTTCTTATAAACGATCGGCTTCTGGTTGTAGCAGTTGCTCTGGTTGCTTCTCTTAAACTTGGTCAGATGGTATACATCACGGTTGCCGTCCTTATCCCTCTTGATGATGATCTCGTTGGATGCGGAACGTTCAACCACACCGGCATTCTTTGCAACCACGCAAACGCCGGAGTCAACAGCTGCCTTTGCCTCAATACCGGTTCCTACTGCAGGCGCTTCCGTGGTCAGAAGGGGCACTGCCTGACGCTGCATGTTGGATCCCATCAGGGCGCGGTTAGCATCATCGTTCTCCAGGAAAGGAATCATGGCCGTAGCCACGGAGAATACCATTTTCGGAGAAACGTCCATCAGGTCAATGGACTTTTTCTGGAACTCGGATGTCTCTGTACGGAAACGTCCGGATACATTATTATGGATAAAATGCCCCTCGTCATCCAGTGCCTCATTCGCCTGGGCAACCACGAAGTTATCCTCCTCGTCAGCTGTCAGGTACACCACCTCGTCCGTAACCCTGGGGTTATTCGGATCCGTGCTCTTATCCACCACACGGTAAGGCGCTTCGATAAAGCCGTACTGGTTCACCCTTGCATAGGTTGCCAGTGAGTTGATCAGACCAATGTTGGGACCCTCAGGCGTCTCAATGGGGCACATACGTCCGTAATGGGTGTAGTGTACATCTCGCACCTCAAATCCGGCACGGTCCCTTGACAGACCGCCAGGGCCCAGGGCGGAGAGACGGCGCTTATGGGTCAGCTCGGCCAGAGGGTTATTCTGATCCATGAACTGGGACAGCTGGGAACTTCCGAAGAACTCCTTAACCGCCGCGGTCACGGGTTTGATATTGATCAGGGACTGGGGCGTAATACCGTCCATATCCTGGGTTGTCATACGTTCCCTTACCACACGCTCCATACGGGACAGACCGATGCGGTACTGGTTCTGAAGCAGTTCGCCCACGGCGCGGATCCGCCGGTTGCCCAAATGGTCGATATCATCTGCGTTTCCCACTTGCTGCTCAAGGTGCATATTATAGTTAATGGAAGCAAGAATATCTTCCTTTGTGATATGCTTTGGGATCAGGTCATGGATATTCCTGCGGATCGCTTCTTTCAGCTCCTGGGGATCGGTGCCAGCTTCTTCCAGAATAGAAGAAAGTGCAGGGTAGTATACTAATTCCGTGACCCCCACCTCTTCAGGATCAAAGGGCACATAGGAGGAGAGTTCCACCATCATGTTGGATAAAACCTTCTGCTTCCTGTCAGGTCCGTCAACCCAGACATAAGGAACAGCGGCATTCTGGATCTGCATGGCAAAATCCTTGTGAAGCTTAGTTCCGGCCTCTGCCAGGATCTCACCTGTGGAAGTATCCACCACATCCTCTGCAAGCACCTGTCCGTTCAGACGGTACTTGAAGGAAAGCTTCTTATTAAATTTATATCTTCCCACTTTGGCCAGATCATATCTTCTGGGATCAAAGAACATACTGTTAAGCAAACTTTCCGCACTGTCAACAGATAATGGCTCACCGGGACGAATCTTCTTGTATAATTCCAGCAGACCATCCTGGTAATTATCGGATGTATCCTTTCCAAAGCTGGCTAATAACTTAGGCTCTTCACCAAAGAGCTCCAGAATCTCCGCATTGGTACCGAATCCCAGGGCACGGATCAGAACAGTCACTGGTACCTTACGGGTTCTGTCTACACGTACATAGAACACGTCATTGGAATCTGTCTCATATTCCAGCCATGCACCACGGTTGGGGATGACAGTACAGGTATACAGTTCCTTACCTACCTTATCATGGCCAATACCGTAGTAGATACCAGGGGAACGTACCAGCTGGCTGACGATAACACGCTCAGCACCGTTGATCACAAAGGAACCGGTATCTGTCATCAAAGGCAGGTCGCCCATGAATATCTCGTGTTCGTTCATTTCATCTTTATCTTTATTGTACAGTCTTACCTTTACCTTTAGTGGTGCGGCGTAAGTTGCATCCCGTTCTTTACACTCTTCGATGGTATATTTAATATCATCCTTACACAATGTAAAGTCAACGAATTCCAGACTTAAATGTCCTGCGAAGTCTGCTATCGGAGAGATATCATCAAAAGCTTCCCTGAGTCCTTCGGCTAAGAACCACTGGTAGGAGTCTTTTTGAATCTCAATCAGGTTTGGCATCTCAAGCACTTCTTTCTGTCTTGAGTAGCTCATTCTTACGCTTTTCCCGGCCGGTACCGGACGTATTCTGCTTTTCTCCATTGACGTTTCACCCCTGTTTTCTAATTTGGTTCGTAATATTTTTATTCCGTTTGTTATTGATACAATCTTCACTGAAATCCAGTGCTGCCGCGGGGGATGATCCCTCCGGGAGGCAGTAACATTGCGCCGAACAAAACAAAATATCACTGTCGTTCTCTGTGATTGGGCGGAGGGCATCTTACCAAAGGGCGCAAAAAGCCCACCTCACCACAATAGTGCACACTCCATAATAACACAGCCCTGTCAAGGTGTCAAGCATTTTTCACTTGCTTTTTGCCGGTGAAAATGATATACTATTAAAGAATGTCCCCTGGGGTTGTGGAATAATTAACAGGTGTACCAGAGCATGCCAGAAAAATATTTGTGCCTGTCTGACTGCTCCGTTTGCAAGGGCGGAGACTGCTGATCCGATATGAGAAGAGGAGCAGCCAGACAGGTGCAATGATGTTTCAAGCAGGCTCCAACGGGGGGAATGACAATATATTTACAGTTTGGAGGTATACCTTTATGGCAGATACCATTATGCACGTACTGCTTGTAATCTTAGCCATTGCAGTGGTCGTTCTGGTTGTTCTCTATTTTCTGGGGAACAGGCTGCAGAAGCGTCAGCTGGAGCAGCAGCAGCTCATAGACGCGGCTGCCCAGACCGTATCCATCCTGGTGATTGACAAGAAGAAGATGAAGATTACCCAGGCCGGACTACCAAAGGCAGTGACTGACCAGACGCCAAAGTACATGCGTTGGGCAAAGGTACCGGTGGTCAAGGCTAAGATCGGTCCTAAGGTCATGACTCTCATCGCGGACGGACGGGTGTTTGAATCCCTGCCCATCAAGACAGAGGCCAAGGTTGTGATCAGCGGTATTTACATCACCCAGATCAAAAGCGTGCGCGGGGGCGCGATCCCGACTCCTCCCAAGAAGAAGGGGTTCTTTGCCAGATTCAGGAAGAACAAGTAAACAAAAAGAAGCGGCCAAACCGCTTCTTTTTTATTTGCCTTTATACCATTTGCCTTCATACCGCTGCTTACCATTCCTGCACATTCCCGCATCATCAGCACATATACTTTAATTAGCGGACATCTGTGTGTAGGAACCGGCACATGACTGGACATCCAGCCGTATGCTGCAGTCCGACAGATGCTCGTAGTTGATGTCCAGGGAGTAGTCAATATCCACCTTCAGGCTGTCAGGCTGTTCCTTGATCTTTATCTTGTTTGCCTGAATCCCCACCACCATATCCCCCAGGGGGGTAGTATAGCAGGACAGGTTTTTCTTGTTCTTCTCAAACTGCATATGGGTGTTGGCGATTCCCTTTTTGATGATATCCATCCCCACCGGGGATATCTTGATCACGTTCTTCACCTTGCCCTCAAAGCCTTCCATCACTTCATCATAGAGGATGTAGTGCTTTCCATTCTTCTGATAGTAATCACCCCTCACTATCATCTCGACGTCTGAGTCCTCTTCGTCCATCATCTGGATACCGCTGATAGTGATCAGCACATCTTTCGTCATAGTTCTTCCTCTTTTCCTCGCCCGTCACCTGTGCCTGTCTTACAGCCGTTTACGTGCAAACGCATTTCGCCTGCCCAGCGAGGTCCTTATGAGCTTAGTATCGTCAAAGTTTCCATTATGCATAGCGTTCCATGCCATGGGACAACAGCTTTTCCACCAACTGGTCCTTGCTGATCCCCCTGGCCTCCCACAGCATGGGGTACATGCTGATGGCTGTAAATCCGGGCATGGTATTGATCTCGTTAAAGACCACCTCGCCATCGTCCTTTACAAAGAAATCCACGCGGGCCAGACCGTATCCGTCCACTGCCCGGAATATATCCATGGCAGCTCTGCGCACACGCTGGGCGGCCCCGTCCGGGAGTTCAGGATCTGTCACGGTACGTGAGTCCTCGTTAAAATACTTGGCATCAAAGTCATAAAACTCTGCGGCTGCCAGGATCTCTCCCACGCCTGAGGCTTCCACCGCACTGGTGCCTCCTCCGAACACAGCGCATTCAATCTCCCGTCCCACAATGGTCTCTTCCACCAGTATCTTCCTGTCATGGCGGGCCGCCTCTGTAAGTCCGTCCATCAGCTCCCGCCTGTTGTCAGCCTTGCTGATGCCCCTGGAAGAGCCTGCATTGGAAGGCTTGATGAACACGGGATAGGGAAAGTGCTTTTCAATCCGTTCCGCCACCTGGTCCATGGCAGACAGTTCTTCCCTGTACACCGCCTCGTATTCCGCCTGGCGTATTCCCAGGTCCGATACAATGATTTTTGTATACAGTTTATCCATGGATACTGCCGAAGCCAGAACACCGCAGCCCACGTAGGGAATCCGGGCCAGTTCCAGAAGTCCCTGGATGGTGCCGTCCTCGCCATACAGCCCGTGAAGGACGGGGAACACGACATCCAGCTTCACCTCTTCTATCTTATCTCCATCCATCAGGATCATGCACTTCCTGGTAGCATCCGGCGAAAGCAGGGCTGTCACAGTACCTCCTCTCCAGGCACCAGTCTTCACATCATCCAGTGAGTCCGCCTTGATCCAATGTCCTTCTTCTGTGATGCCTACCAGCAATACATTGTAACGTGTTCTGTCTATGTGCTCTATAACATTGGCAGCCGACATACAGGACACAATGTGCTCTGATGACTGTCCGCCAAATATAACTGCAGCTGTTAGTTTGCTCATGTCAGTCTCCTTTTAGTCCGCAAAAAATGCGCTTGGTTCATGATTATAGTATATCATATGTGGCAATAATTACAAACAGAAATTAATTTGGCAAGTAGGGCCAATTTATCAAAAAACTTTGATTTTAGGAGGTTTTAACATATTATGAAATACAAAATCAGCCTGTGCATATCCGCACTTTGTTTTTTAACCGCATTTCTCATCACACTGGCCGGCCGCACCACCGGGGAGGAGGCCCTGGCTTCCCGCATCGCCCCGGAAATCCTTCGTTTCCATATATTGGCGGAAAGCAACAGCGCCCAGGATCAGGCTCTTAAGCTGGGTCTTAAAGGACTGGTCCTGGACTATGTCCACAGCCAGGTACCGGACAGCTCCGGCAAAGAGGAACTCATAACCTGGTTGGAAAACAATAAGACCAGCATCGAAACCATGTCCGAGGAATGGCTTTCGGACCAGGGCAGCGACCATCCGGTGACACTGGAAGTCACACAGGACTATTTTCCCACCAAGGCATACGGCGACATGGTATTTCCCTGCGGCACTTATGACGCTGTGAGGATCACCATAGGCAGCGGAAAAGGACACAACTGGTGGTGTGTCCTCTATCCTTCCCTCTGTTATACGGATTCCATCCGCGCGGTTGTGCCTGATTCCTCCAAACAGACCCTGGCCTGTCTCCTGGATGAGGATGACTATCGTTCCCTGCTGGCACAAAAAGACAAGGACGGTAAAAAACCGGAGGTCCGGGTCAGGTTCCGTTTCCTGGACCTGCTGCAATAAGTATTCCCAAATAAAATATATTAAAGCGTCTTCTGTCCGTCCAGCAATTCCTGAAGCGCCTCATCGCTCACATCGATCCACACATCCTCTTCCTCTGCATTCAGGCCCAGGTACTGGGCCAGGGTGCGGGGATCATCACTGTTGTTCCAGCGGCTGATATACCGGTCTATCTCCTCAAAGGGGATCTCCCCTGCCAGATAACGCTCCTTAAAGGTTCCTTCTTTTAATGCTTCTTTCCTGTCCAAATCTTCCTCCATTACCTTCTCCCCCGGCCTACAGCCGCGCTGTCCATTTCCTGCTCCTTGATATTGCGGGAAACCGTGATCTCCTGGTTATCAATATGCTCCCTGGCCGCGTTCTTGGCCTCCGCGATATTGCGGTTTCTCAGGGCCTTCAGAATGTGCTCATGCTCCACCAGAAGGACCTGGCGCTTATCCTCATCCTTTATGTACTCCAGGCGGTATCTGTACATCTGTTCCCGAAGATTGTTAAGTATCTGAACCAGCTTGTCGTTGCCTGTCCCCTGGTAGATCACATCATGATAATGCTCATCTGTCTCCGCAATAGCCATTGCCTCTCCCCTGGCAATGGCATTCCTGAAGCTTCCCTGGACCCGCTCCAGCTCATCCATATCTTCCTCGGACATCCTCTGACAGGCCAGTTCTATGGCCAGTTCCTCCAGGGAACGGCGCACCTCCAGCACATCCCTCAGGCTCCGCTCAGATATCTTGGCAACCTCGGCGCCCTTTCTGGGTATCATCAGCACCAGGCCTTCCAGCTCCAGTTTGCGGATGGCCTCCCTGATGGGTGTGCGGCTGACCCCCAGCTTTTCCGCCAGCTGGATCTCCATGAGACGCTCTCCCGGAGCCAGCTCCCCCTTTAATATAGCCTGCCTTAATGTATTAAATACAACATCCCTCAGCGGCAGGTACTCGTTCATGTTAACCTTAAAATTATTTTCCATTGTATCAAACCCCTTTCCTCCATGATTTGCCATGACTGATATACTCTATTACTGATTTCTTCTCACATTAAAAAAGTTAGTCAGGTAGACCTGCCTTGCAAGCTCTGAAGCCTGCCCAAACCGAAGCGCCTCATAAGCTGACTGGGCCGCTCTTGGATTGGTAAAAAGCCCGAATACGGTGGGACCGCTGCCGCTCATCATGGCGTTTACCGCCCCGTAATCCCGCATCACCTGTTCGATCTTTGCAATCACCGGATACGTTTCCCCGGTTACCAGTTCCAACACATTGCCGAATTTACCGGCCACCTCCATCAGGTCCCGGCGGCGGATCGCATCCACCATTCCGTCTATATCCGGGTGGTCTTCCGGGGCCAGCTCCATGGCATCCAGTCTCTCGTACACGGTCTTGGTGGAAACGCTGATACCCGGTTTTGCTATGAGCACCTGGCACTGTGGCATGGGAGGCAGCTCGGAGAGCTTTTCACCGATCCCCTCGGAAAGAGCGGTTCCCCGCATCAGGCAGTACGGGATGTCAGCCCCCAGCGTCACGCCTCTCTCCATCAGATCCCTGGTGGTAAGGCCAAGCCCGAACATCTTGTTCACGCCAAACAGCACCGAGGCAGCGTCCGTGCTTCCGCCTGCCATGCCCGCGGACACGGGAATGAACTTGCGCAGATGAATGGCAACCCCCTGCCTGATATGGAACTCATCCATCAGAAGCTTTGCAGCCCTGTAAGCCAGATTCTGCTCATTGGTAGGCAGATAGAACAGGTTGGTCTCAATCCGTATGCCCGGCTCGCTGGTCCGGTACAGGTCAATGCGGTCATGAAGCCCAACGGTCTGCATGATCATCCGCACTTCGTGGTATCCGTCCTGGCGCCTGCCCAGCACATCCAGGGCCAAATTGATCTTTCCATATGCTTTTAAGCGTAAATGTGTAATCATACCTGCGCTCCTCTATATGTAAATTGCTGACACTGTTCAGGACATTCATTTTCCCTCTGTTCTGAACTGTTACAAATTGTTTGTATTTCTGTTTTTATAATACATTATATTGTATACAATACTTTCAGGTTTTTTTCAAGTTAAAAATGAAAAAACCGGCAGATTTTTTTCTGCCGGCCGGAGATTATCTGCTCTTTAAATTTTCAATTGCCTTTTTCATGGCCTCATCCTCCTCACCCAGCATGGGCGTGGAATCAGAATGTACCTTGTCCTCATCTTCCTTGGGAATGTACTTCTTAAAGATCATGGTAAAAAAGTAAGAATTGACAAACGCAATCAGCGGCATTCCAAAAAGCATCAGGAGCATGGAAGCCTGGGGCAGGTAAAACAGGCTGAAATAGGAGGCGGCCACCATGCCCGCATCAATGACAAGGATGCCAATGGTCTGCAGCAGATGCCGCACCGACATAAAGAACGCGTTCATGATGGTCCGCTTTACCGGGTTATAGAACCTGGCCTGCAGTGGGAATACGTAGGTGAGGATAAACATGTAGATTAAAAGCATTCCCCCTGACACAGCGGTGAGAACTGTCTTTAACATACCTCCAAGGGCCATCTGTCCGCTGATAAAAAACCAGAAGTCCACCGACAGCACCAGTCCTGCCGCCAGCAGGATGAGCCAGATGGCAGTTGCCTGCTTAAAATTATTCTTAAAGGACCGGAAAAAGGAACGGATGGTGGAATCATCCTCATCCCTTGCCAGTTTCAGGGTTACATAATATACGGCCGTGGTGGAAGCGCCAATGGTGAACACAGGGATGGAGCAAATGATCCACAGGATGTTGAGGAGGATCAGATCTCCCAGCTTGCCTATGAACCTCCACACCGGATTGTCATAATTGAATAAACCTTGCAACATATACCGTCCTCTTCTTTCTGTAAATAGATTTTCAAACACACTTCAGAACTATTCTATCATATTAAACAGAAAATGCAAAGAGTTATAACATGCCCTACCCCCCTGCGCCATATATCAATCATTTTCATAAATTTTTAATGTGCCCCTTTTCCCATTCTATGGTATACTAACAGGAAATACCATATGAACAATACATAAAATGGAAGGAACAGCATTTCTATGTCCGTAAGAAAAGAAGCTGAGGCTGAGAAACAAAAGTTAAAGAACATGTCCTGGAAGGACAGGGCATGGTATGTATGGGAATATTATAAATTCCACATCCTGGCCCTGATACTGGCAGCCGGCGCCCTGTGGACCGTGGGCACCATGATCTACCGCCAGACTTTTACCACCCGGCTGTCCATAGCCGTCATCAATGATAGGGCGGGAACCACCAGTTCCACCGCCGGTCTGGAGGCAGGGCTTAAGGAGGCCCTTGGATGCGGCAGCAAGGACCTGATCGAATTCAACGAAGGCCTGTCTGCAAGCTTTAGTGAAGACAGCATGTCCCAGTACGATTATGCAACTCTTGCCAAGATATCCGCACTGGTGGCCAGCAGGTCACTGGATGTGGTCATAGGGGACCAGGCCTCCATTGACCACTATGCCTCCATCAATGCATATCAGAACCTGGAGGAGTATCTGCCTCCCGAACTTTACCACAAGGTGAAGGACCATATATACCGTGCCAATGATGAACAGGGCAGCTTACAGCCCTTTGCCATTTCCCTGGAGGATACCGCCTTTGCCCAGGAAACCGGGATCCTTATGGATCCTCCCTATCTGGCGGTGATATCCAGCGCTCCGCATAAAGAAGCTGCCCTTGTGATGGTCGGGTACCTGTTTCCCTGACCGGTGGTTGGGTACCTGCATCCCCGGTTGGTGATCGGTTATCTGCTTCCCTGATTGGGGGCAGAATGCGGGTTTCTCTGATACATTCCATTCCCAGGCGTTCCGCCATCGCGCGGCTCGCCTGGTTTTTTTCATCGATCAGGGCGCACAGCCTGACATCCAGCACCTCATGGGCATAGTCCATGATGGCGGAAACAGCCTCGGCCCCATACCCCCGGCGCCTGTACGGCCGGAAAATGTGATATCCCAGCTCCAGCCACGGCACGGTCCGGTCCGGATCGTTTTGGTATAAAAGCTCCTCCATCTCCTCCGGAAGCCTGGGATTGGAGACCCCGGCCATTCCCACCAGCACATCCGTCTCTTTCTCCGTCAGGGCCCAGGTCCCGTATTCGTAAAATCCATACTGCCTGTCTATGTATAGGGCCAGAAGCTCCCGGGAACGGAACACGCCCTCCTGGGCACCGTACTCCTCCTCAGGTATATGATCCGCATCCTCCTCCACAAACTCCCGTATGACCAGCCTTCCTGTGGAGGCAATGAGCCAGGGCAGCCCCAGATGCCGGCGCAGCACCAGCTGTGCCAGTTCCCGGCTGGCATCCTCAAACCCGGGAATAACATAGGAAACGCCCTTTAAATACCATTTATTTCCATCTCCCTGAACGCCAATAATGGCCCTCCCGGCTGCTTGCGCTGCCAGAAGGGCCTCAGGCTCATCAGATATAATCACCGGATGGGATACTCCATCCAGTTGGATCCTATATTCGATTACCATACACGGCCTGCCTTTTACTGTTGCTTACACTGTCTCCGGTTCCGGATATGTCTCCCCAAAGGTTTCCACTGTCATGGACTTGATCTTCTGCTCCTTCATGGGACGGTCATTATAATCCGTCTGCACATCCGCGATCTTGTTCACAACATCCATACCCTCTGTCACCTTTCCAAATCCGGCATAGGCACCGTCCAGATGCGGGGAAGTGGCATGCATGATAAAGAACTGGGAGCCGGCAGAGTCCGGCATCATGGATCTGGCCATGGAAAGAACGCCTGCCGTGTGCTTTAAATCATTCTTAAAACCATTCTGCGAAAACTCTCCCTTGATAGAGTAGCCCGGACCGCCCATACCGTTTCCGTTGGGGCATCCGCCCTGGATCATGAATCCGCTGATTACACGGTGGAAGATCTTCCCGTCATAAAAGCCCTTGTTTACAAGGCTGATGAAGTTGTTAACTGTATTGGGTGCGATCTGCGGATATAACTCAGCCTTCATCACATCCCCATTGTCCATGGTAATGGTAACTACTGGATTTGCCATCTTACTATTCTCCTTTTATCAACGGCCGGATAAGGCCGGCCTTTTTTCTTTTCTAACTATAACAAATTCCGTCAGGTTTGTCCAGACGCTCCCTCAGATGCGGTCCGGTCATCCCTCTGCATTTTCCTGAAAATGCGGCACAGCATGAATACGGCAGCAATAGCCAGTACAAATTCCGCTGTAAACTGCGCATAGGCAAGGCCGTACAGGGGAAACAGCCGGTTCAGCACATAGAGGGCCGGTATCTCTAATACGATCTTTCGCAGGATGGCAAAGCTGAGGGCGGCCCGCCCCATGCCCACGGCCTGGAACACGCCCACGGCAAGGAAATCCATGCACAGAAAGGACAGTCCCAGACAAAAGCCCCGCAAAAACCGTGTGCCGTACGCAATAATGCTCTCATTGTTCATAAAGGACCGTATCAGGGTGCCTGCGCCAAAATAATATCCCAGAGATACCACGATCAGGAAGGGAAGCAGGGTCCTGACGGCAAAGATCACGGTCTCCTTCATGCGCTTATGGTTCCCGCTGGCATAGCTGTAGCTGATCAGGGGCATGATTCCCTGGGAGAATCCCATGGCCACCTGCATGGGCACCATATTGATCTTCTGGGAAATGCCCATGGCCGCCACTGCCTGGGCACCGTAAGATGAAGTAAAATTGTTCAGTATGGTCATCCCGGTCACGTTGAGAAGGTTCTGGATGGCGGCGGGGATGCCCACGCCGCACACGCCCAGCACAACGGCCTTTTGCATGGAAAATTTCTTAGGCAGGATACACACAAAGGTATTCTTTCGCCTGACATACAATAGTACAAAAAAGTAAATGCAGGCAACGCAGTTAGACAAAAAGGTGGCCAGTCCTGCTCCTGCCGCCCCCATGTCCAGTCCCCATGGAAGGATAAAAACAGGGTCCAGGATAATGTTGAGAAAGCAGCCGCTCATGGTTCCAATGCTGGCGTGGAGGGCCGATCCCTCAGAGCGTACCATGTAGGCCATGACCACGTTGAGAATGGCAGGGGCTGCCCCGAAAAGAACAGTCCACTTCAGGTATCCCAAAGTGGCTTCCATGGTGTTGGCGTCCGCCCCCAAAAGCACCAGCAGGGGATGGAGGAATACAGTGCACAGAAGGGAAAACAGAATGCCGCTGAACAGGGCGCAGTAAAACCCAAAGGCCGAACTTCTTCGGACCGCCTCATAATCCTTCCTGCCCAGCGCCCTGCTCATCATACTGGAACTTCCCACTCCAAACAGGTTGTTCACCGCATTAAAAGCCAGCAAAACCGGTGCAGCCAGCGTAACAGCCGCGTTCTGCACCGGGTTATTCATCATACCTACAAAATATGTATCTGCCAGATTATAGATCACCATGACCAGCGAACTGAGGATCGTGGGCACCGCCAGCTGCATCACTGCTTTTGGTACCGGTGTCTGCTCGAATAATATGGTCTTATTATTGTCTATCATGTCAAAACCCCCTTGCCTGAAACGCCGTCCAACCGCGGACGCCTTTTTTATTTTATCATGCCAGGGGGTATAAAACAAGATGGTTCATACTGCACTTATTAACTGTACTGTCCCTGACGGCTGTTCAGGGCCTTAAACTTTTCCAGCACCTGGTCTACCAGTTTTACGGCTCTTTGGAAGGTCTCATCCCCCATCTGATTGTAGGGGAAAATAGCCCTGTCCGCGATCCCCAGTCCCCTGTGGTTCATCACCTTCTTAAATAGCAGGGAAAAGTTGGAATCCAGATCATATAAAGGCATCAGTTCATGGATCAGCCCGGACAGTTCCATGGACCGGCGGAAATCCTTATCATTGGTAGCCTTCACCAGCGCGCTCCAAATCTCCGGCACCAGGTTTGACAGGCCCCCAATGCACCCGTTTCCTCCGGAGGTGATGTTATACAGGTACTGGTCGTCAAAACCAGAATATGTGTCAAAGGAATGCCCCCTTGCAGCCAGGCAGATGAGATTGGTGTGGTTGGGCTCCGACACGGAATCCTTGAGACCGGCGATATTGGGATTGGCCTCAAGCAGCCTTGCCACGGTGGAAGGGGCAATGGAATATCCTGTCCTGGCCGGATAATTATATATGTAAAGGCTGCCCTTCACCGACTTTGCCAGGGTATCATAGTAGATAAATAGTTTTTCCTGGTCCATCCCGTAGTAGTATGGGCCGATTACCATAGGCCCCGCATACCCCATGTCACAGACTTCGTTGGAAAGGGCCACCGTGTCCTGGAAATTCATGCTTCCTGTCCCCGCATACAGCTCTACGCGTCCTGCGGTGTACTCCGCGTAAAAGCGGAAAAAATCACTTTTTTCCTGTCTGTCCATCCCTGTAAATTCACCCGTGGAACCCAGCACCAGAATGCCGTCCACACCTCCGTTTACAAGAAAATCGATCACCTTCTTGTTGGCCTCGTGATCCGGCTTTTCATGCTGGTCCAATACAGTTACTACAGGTGTTATGATCTTATACATTTCTTTCCTCCTCTTTGCAGGCAATTGGCCTGGGTCATAAATGTTCATAAGCGGTTTGCTTGGTGTTTTTATTACAGTGTCTTTGGTACGTATATACATACTTGGTTTGATATAACGTACATTATAATGATACGATATCATTTCCATGCCTTCTTGTCAATTCCGCCGGGATACTAAATAAGACTTTTTGAGAACTGAATAAAATTTTCTTTTTCATTTGTAGATGATGTGCAAAATGGTTTCTGCAATTCTTTGTGGAGTTTCTTGAGCCGCGTGGGAAATCCTTAGGACCGGCAGCAGGTACCTGGCTTGCGGCGTACGTCTGGGCTTACAGCGTATATCCTGGCTTGCATACACATTTTCGTGACAGACCTGCACGATTTCTGCTATAATATTATTTAAAGCGCCTTTATAGGCTGACTGTTTCGATCGTCAAACATCTCCGGCGGATATACCGGACGCCCATCAGAATCATTCCATGGGTATGAAGGACAGCAATATCATGCCGGGGTGACATGGCGGAAGCCTTTACCAACCGCCCCCATCCGCCAAGGCGGATCCGATCATTTACACACTTAAGGGAGAGATCATATGCCATCAAACCAGCACAGACCCACGGAACGCGTCCTGGACATCCTGGAACTGCTTTCCACTAATCCTGACGGAATGACCCTGACCCAGCTGTCCAGGGCGCTTAACGCACCCAAAAGCAGTATCATGCCCCTTGTGCACACCATGACATCCAGGAAATTCATCTACCAGCATAAGGACACATCCAGGTACTGTATGGGAATCGCAGCTTACTCTGTGGGTTCCTCCTACACCAATACAAAAAACGCCCTGGAATTTATCCAGAGCGAAATGAAATATATTGTTTCCCAAAGCAATGAAACCTGCCAGCTGGGAATCCAGGTGCGCAGCAATCTGCTCTATATTGCAAAAGAAGATTCCGCGGAACCTCTTAGGCTTGTCTCCTATGTGGGAAAGCAGATTCCCCTGTACTGCACCGCCATTGGCCGGGCCCTCCTTGCCCAGAAGACGAAGGATGAGATCCGGGCCCTGTATCCGGATGGGCTCACTGCCTTTACAAAAAACACCATCACGGATTGGGAGGAACTGTTCCGGGAGCTGGAGCAAACCAGAAACCGGGGATATGCCCTGGAACACGAGGAATGTATGCCCCTTTTAAACTGCGCAGGCATTCCCCTGTGCAGCAACGGCCAGGTCATTGCCGCCCTGAGCGTGTGCATCCCAACCTTCCGCTATTCCGAGGACAAGCTGCAGTCTATTATCCGGCTTTTGAAGGAATCCAAGGCAAAGCTGGAGACATATTTCCAGGGATGCGATGTGGACCTGGGAAGTATCAGCTGACCTGTTCCGGCATGCCGTAGGCGATCAGAGGATCCCCCTCTCCGATTCCAAGCCCCCTGGTCTGGTAAAGCACGATCCCATCGTACTCTGCCCTGTATTCATCCAGAAGGCTTCCCCACACATCCTTCACCTGTCCCAGCAGGGCACCTTTCTTAAAACGGTCCCCCGCCGCCAGCGCCGGATACCAGAACCCCTGTGTTTCAGCTTCAATGTAGGTCGCACGTCTGACCCGTTCCTGGGTCATCGTGTGTATCTCCCTGCCCTCCAGCACCCGGAGGCGGATTAGGATATTGCGGATATCCTGTTTATAGAGTTCCACCTCCTTATTTGTAAATATCCCTCCTCCGCCCCTCTCCATGAGAACCGAGGGGATACCGTGGATGCAGGCGCAGCTGTAGGCGCCTGTGGCGGCACCTGATCTGGCTCGGACAGCAGTATCCGTTGCCATGGCCATGGCCTCCGATGCCCGGCACACTTCCTCCCGGGCAGCTCCCGTATAATACACAAAAGGCATCACCTCCTCGCTGGTATCGCCTCCATGGACATCGATGCAGTAATCCGCCAAGCTTTGGAGTTCATGCACCATGGCATAGGCGATCTTCTCCGAAAGTGTCCCATCCTTTTTTCCCGGAAAGACCCGGTTCAGGTTCTTCCCGTCCTCAGGCACCACAAATCTGGTAAATGTCCTGGCTGCCGAAGGATTGGCAATCAAAAGGCAGATCACATTTCCATGGACCAGCTCCGGGTCCAGCTCACGGGACAGCTCCATTACGGTCTGGATGCCGATATATTCGGCCCCGTGGACTCCGGCGGATATGAGTACGGTCGCGCCCTCCTCCCTGCCGCAGATCACGGTGATGGGGAGTTTTATATCACTGTCCTCCACTTCCAGCCAAATGTTTTTCTTTTCGCCGGACACGGCCCGGTATGTCCCAACCTGTATGGATTTTATTTCCTGTCTCCCATCCGTCTCCTGTCCTGCCTTACCTTCCTGTCTCACATTTCTTTTTTCCATCAAACAGTACTCCTCTTTATTTCCGTGTATAAATTTGTGTGCGCTGGCGGGAAATCAGCCGCAAAGATGGGTCCCTGGAAGACTCCGGGAACACACTTTCATCCACAGACTGTGTCTGTAAGCTGCCAGCCCCAGGCTTCTGCCCCCATAAAAGGTCAAGTACCCGATCCACAGCCCGTCATTGCCCCAGGCATATACTCCCAGCCAGCATACCGGCAGGCACAAAAGCAGTGACCACAGTGTGGACAGAAATATCGGTCTGGTTACACTGCTGCCCGTATATACCCCGTAAACTGCCAGGCCCGCCGCTGCCACCGGAGGGTAGAGTAAACAGTATATCCCGTACTTACGCGCCAGTTCCAGTATGTGGGGTATATCTGTAAATACCATAAACATGCGGCTGCCCAGCACAAAGCATGCTCCGCTCATCGCCGCTGCCGCCAGCCAGCCCCACTGCCATGTCTTCTTCAGGATCTCCCTGAACAGGGACTGTGACCGCTGCCCGACCGCCCTTCCCGCAAATACGCTGGAACCATTGGCAAGCCCCTCAAACAGGTACGCCTGTATGGAAGTGATCTGAAGCAGGATAGCGTTAACTGCCAGGATGTCCGTACCCAGTCTGGCTCCCAGGGCTGCAAATACATTATTGTGTATTACCAGGCAGATGGTGCGAAAGAGCAGGTCCCTGTTTTCCTGTACCATGCCTCTCACACCCCGGCGGTCCCAAAGTCCGCGGATATTTACGGTTCCAAACTTCCCATACCGGCACATGCAAAGCACGCCGCAAGAGCAGGTATAAACCTGGGATATGAGGGTGGCGGCGGCAACCCCCGTGATCCCTTTTCCCAGGATACATACAAACCAGTAATCCAGTGCCATATTTACAATGTTTCCGCTGATCTGCATAAACAGGGAAGCCTTCACACGGCTCTGACCCATGAGCCATCCCAGCATCACATAATTGGACATGACAAAGGGCGCTCCCCAAACCAGGATCCTGAAATACCCCTGCACATACCCTGCCACAGCTGCCTCCGGTCCGGTCATCCACAGATATCCACGGATGATGGGTTCCTGGAACACCAGGAAGGCCGCGGAGACCAAGAGCGCAGAGAAAAGAGGCAGGAAAAAGGTGCGTTTTTTCTCCCCGTCATCCCCTGTACCCTGAACCTGGGCGCTGTGGCCTGTGGTGCTGACTCTCAAAAAGCCAAAGAGCCAGTACAGGGTATTAAACAGGTTTGCGCCCAGAGATACCCCTGCAATGGCCGGAGCATCCCCCATCATGCCGATAACTGCCGTGTCCACTGCTCCCAGCAGGGGCTGCGTTACAGTGGAGACCATAAAGGGAATGGCCACTGCCAGATATTCCCTGTGTGTCAGTGTCAGACTGCTTTTTCCCATATGCGGCGTTCCTCTTCTTCCCTGGAAATGATCCCCCTGTCATCAAACTCCACAATGGAGTTCAGCAGTTTTTTGGCATAAGGATGCTCCACCTGGGAGATGCAGTCCACTTCCCGGACCTCAGCCACCCTTCCCTGATACAGAAACAGCACGTTGTGGCAAATATAGGTGACAGAAGTCAGATCATGGGTGATAAATACATAGGTTAAGTTCCGCTTTCGCTGGATCTCCTTTAACAGGTCCATGACCTGGACCTGGGTGTGGGCGTCCAGGGAACTGATGGCCTCGTCAAAAAGAATGATTCTGGGGTTCACGGCAATGGCCCTTGCAATGCAGACTCTCTGCAGCTGGCCTCCGCTGAGTTCATGGGGAAAACGGTCCCTGTACCCCATGTCCAGCCCCACCAGGTCCAGAAGATGTTCCAGCTCCCTTTCCATATCCATCTTGATTTTCTCTTTCTTTTCCCTGACTGTCAGGGATTCAGCGATCAGATCCCTGACTCTGAATCTTGGATTGGCCGATGTGGTGTAGTCCTGAAAAACCACACTCATCACGGTTTTATCCCTATTTTTCTTTCCGCCGTACAACCGGCTTCCATCCAGGTGCACGCTTCCCTTATCCGGCTTTAAAAGCCCGCACAGCACCCGGCCCAGCGTGCTCTTTCCGCTTCCGCTCTCGCCAAGAATCCCCAGGCACTCCCCCTCCTCCACATGAAAGGAAACGTCAAACAGCACCTGCTGACGCTCCGTACCGAATATCTTTTTCTGGTTCTCCCTGCGGAAACTTACATTGATGCCCTCTGCCTCGATCATATTCATATCAGATTCATCCTCCTTCCTGCCAGCGCCTCCCTGTACCTGGCCATGACAGCCCGCTTCTTTTCCACCAAAAGCCTGGTATAGGGATCCTGGGCATGTTCCATGATCTCCCGGAATGTCCCCCGGTCAGCCACTCTCCCCTGGTTCATCACCAGCACCTGGTCTGCTATCTCCGCTATAACTCCCAGGTCGTGGCTGATAAACACCATAGCTGTCCTGGCTTCCCCTTTTATCCTGACAAATTCCTTCATGATCTCATACTGGGTAATTGCATCAATAGCGGTTGTGGGTTCATCCGCAATAAGGATATCCGGCTCCATGGACATGGCAAGCCCGATCATAATGCGCTGAAGCATACCACCGCTTAACTGGTGGGGATATTTTTTCAGGACTTCCTCTGCTCCCCGTATCTGCATGGATCGTAAGACCTCAATAGAACGGGCGTGGATCTCTTCTTTCCCCATTTCAAAATGCTCCCCATATGTCTCCGCCATCTGATGACCGATGCGGTACAGAGGATCAAAGCAGGTCATGGGATTTTGCAGGATCATGGCGATCCGCCTGCCCCGGATCCGTCTTAATCCCTCCCTGCCTGTCCGGATCAGGTCTTCCCCCTGGTACACCGCCTCGCCACGGACAGAAAAGCTCTGGTCCAAAAGCCCCATGACGGCCTTTAGACTCATGCTTTTTCCGCTCCCCGATTCTCCCAGGATCCCAAGGCATTTTCCCGTATATACGTCAAAATCCACTCCCCGTATAATCTCCTGCACACGCTTTTTATAATGAAACGCCACATGCAGGTTCCTTACTGACAACACCGGCTCTGTCAACTTAACACCTCCTTTGGGTCAAGGGCATCCCTGAGGGCATCACCCAACAGATTAAATGCGGCAACCACCACCACAATGGCAACCCCCGGGGCGATCATCTGCACCGGATTGGTGGTCATCACGTTTTTTGCCTCGTTTAACATGGCTCCCCACTCAGGTGTGGGCGCCTGCACCCCCAGCCCCAGAAAGGACAGGGTGGAAATATTCAGGACGGCCCAGCCGATATCCAGGGTAGCCAGAACCGCCATCTCAGAGGCAATGCTTGGAAGCAAATGCCTGGTCAGTATAAATGTCTCTCCGCTGCCAATGCACCGGGAATACAACACAAAGTTCCTGTCTCTGTATTTCATTACATTGGTCCGTATCATGCGGGCATACCAGGCCCATTTGATCAGCACATTGGCCATGATCACATTGCGGACATCGATCCCCAGCAGGGCCACCACGGCGAAGACCATGATCTGACTGGGAAATGACATCATTACATCCACGGCACGCATGATAACCTCCTCCACCGGTCCCCGGAAATATCCGGCCAGAAGCCCCATGATGGTCCCCAGTCCAATGGTTCCCACCATGGTCACCAGTGACAGAAACAGCGTGGGGCGGATTCCATATATCATCCTGGAGAGGATACACCGGCCCAACTGGTCTGTGCCCAGGGGAAACTGACGGCTGCCGCCTGCAAACTTATTCAGGATATCATTTTCATAAGGATCATTGGGCGCGATCCAGGAGGCAAATATCCCTGTCAGCGCCACCATGAGCAGGATAACGATCATCACAACCGCCATTTTATTTTGGAACAGCCTTTTCCACATACTCAGGACACCTCCCTTCTAAGCCTTGGATCCGCGATACACTGGATAATGTCAAAAAGCAGATTGAATACCACAAACAATGTTCCGATCAAAAGTACATATGTCTGGATAACAGGGTAATCCCGGTTAAAGATGGAATTAATGCATAGCTTGCCAAGACCCGGCCAGGCAAATACGTTTTCCACCACAATGGTCCCCGCCATCAGCTGGGGGATACTCATGCCAATAGCCACAATACAGGTGTGGAGAGAGTTTTTCAGGATGTGTCTCACCAGGATGGATCTTCGGCGCAGCCCCCTGACATTGGCATAAAGCACATAATCCTCCTTCATATTCTCCAGCATGTTGTTGCGTATGAGCCGGATGTACGTGGATATGTAAGTAAGAGATACGGTAAAGGAAGGCAGGATCAGATGTTTCCATCCCCCGTTTCCGCTGGTGGGCAGCAGGTCCAGCTTGATGCTGATGAACCAGATCAGCAAAAGCCCGATCCAATACGCAGGCATGGCAGTGGTCATAAACACGATCCCCCGCACTACCCGGTCAAACCAGCTGTTCTTGTAAACAGCGCAGAAAAATCCAATGGGAAGACTCAGTAAGATTACAAAGACCAGGGATGTAAATGCCAGCACTGCGGTGGCAGGCAGGCATCTTTCAATCTCTCCCAGAACGGTTCTGGACGGGTTGGTGTAGCTGACCCCAAAGTCCAGGCGCAGACAGTCCATTACCCAGCGGCCGTACCGCACCAGATAAGGATCATTCAGCCCAAGTTCCTCCCGAACCTGCTCAATGGCCTCCTCTGAAATGATAGGTGTCTGGCGCACCCGCAGGGCAACCTCTGCCGGGTCAGACGGGATCATATTGATAAAGACAAAACATAAAAATGAGATGCAGACGAGAAGCGGGACCGCGGATAGGACCCGCTTAACAATATACGTTTTCATATACCCTCCTTTTCCTAAAAAAGCATGCCGCCCGGTCATCCCGCGGCAGGCATGCTCATGTGCTTCAGACAATCACCTTACTCAAAATACATGCTGGTAAAGGGTACCTCATACTGGGTCTGGGTAAATCCGACTCCCTTAAGGGCCGAAGTGGAAATGGCCTTGTTGCACTCATAGGTGAGAGGGATATAGACCGCATCCTCATGAAGCCTTGTAAGCACAAAGGTGTAGAGTTCCTGCCGTTTGGCCTCGTCCGTGGACACCAGGATATTGGTGATGGCCTGGTCGATCTCCTTTTTATCCTCCAGACCCAGCTGGGCCGCATAGTCTCCGTACACAGGCTGCCTCATGGCTGCCAGGGAGGACTGAGGGTCATAGGGCGTTCCCCAGCAGATATTAAATACCATGTCAAAATTACCGGCCTTCATATTATCCCTGTAGGACTGCTCCTCCTCGCCCTTGATATCCAGCTTGATCCCCAGCTTCCCGTACTCGGACTGGAGATACTCGGCAATGGTCTTTTCCGTCACACTGTCGCTGTTGTACAAAAGGGACATGGCCATGGTCTGTCCGTCTTTTTCCCTTAGGCCGCCGCTGCCCATGGTCCATCCGGCTTCCTCCAGCATGGACTCTGCCAAAGCCGTGTCGTATCCATAGGGTTTGAGGTCTATGTCACAGTAGGGCACCGTGGACGCGAACAGGGTGTCTGCCGGCTTTTCCAGCCCATAGAACACTCCATCGGATATGGCCTGGCGGTTTGTAGCGTGCTGCAGCGCCTGGCGCACGGCCTTATCCCGCAAAACCCCGTTGGCAGTGTTCAGCACGATCTGACGGGTGGAGGTGGGGTCTGACAGCGCCACCTGAAATTCTTCACTGTCCAGGTACTTGTTCACCGCATCCGCATCGATCATGTTCTTTCCAAAGATCAGGTCGATCTCCCCTTTCTCCAGGGCAAGGACACGGGTCTGGTTGTCCGGGATCACCTTCACTGTGATCTTCCGGATCCGGGGCTGCCGGCCCCAGTAATTTTCATTGGCTTCAAAAACAGCATACTCATCTGTCACAAAATCCGTCAGCACATAGGGTCCTGTTCCGATGTAAGCGTCAACACCGTCCTTGGTGCTTCCCTCTTTCATGGCATTGGGAGAGATCATGGCAAAGGGGCGTGTAACGCCCAGTTCCGTAAGCATGGGGTAATAGGGCTGGGAGAGTTCAATCACAAAGGTCTCATCATCAGGGGCCGAAACATCCACCAGAAGATTCATCATCTCCAGCCATGTATGGCGGTCCTTGTTCTCTATGATGGCGTCAAAATTGGCTTTTATGGCATTGGCATCACAAACCTGTCCATCGGAAAATGTCACTCCCTGGCGGATCTTAAATGTATATATCCTGCCGTCCCCGCTGATCTCCCAGCTTTCTGCCAGACACGGCTCGTAGCCGTCTTCCGTGATATTTACAAGAGTCTCATAAAGCATTTCCTGGGCATACATTTCACCCGCATACAGATGAGGGTTCAGATCCCGGATATCCCGGTAATTGACAAACACCAACTCATCCCTTGCTCCCATTTCATTACCTGCGCCGGAACCTTCCTCATCTGCCCGGGTACCGGAACCTTCCTTATCATCGCCCGCCGGGGCTGTTACGGAGCTTTCCGCTTTGTCATCCCCAGCCGATTTACCGGCCGTGCCCGAGCCGGATGCCGAGCAGCCGGCAACAGATGCGGCCAGAACGCCTGCAAGGCACAGACTCCAAATTCTTTTTTTCATCATGTTCCTCCTCAATTAGATTTCAGAGGATACTATACCATAGTTAGTCAAGGCTTACTAATGCCAAATTGAGAGGGATTGGTTATCAGGATTTGTTATATCCATCATTTCTGCTCTCCGTCCAACGCCTGTTTCAGGGCATCGATATAACGTTTTGCTTCATCAGACAGATTTCTTCCCGCCAGGGTCACGTACCCGATGGACAAAAAGGGTTCGCAATGTTTTACCTTCAGTGCTTTGATATCATATTTTCCATAATCCCCTGATACAAAATCCACTCCCATACAGCAGACATCAGTGTGCAGCAGCAGGTTATTGATCATGTAATCACTGTTTGTGGAGAAAACATTGTTCATATGCTCTATCATGACCGCTCCCACGCTCACCCTCTCAATGTGATGCTCCATTGCAAAAAAGTCATCTGTCTCCTCCACAAATTTCAGTCCCCGCAATTCGGAAAATTCCACTGACTCCCTTTCGTACAGCGGATGGTACTTTCCCACATAAATACAGATTCCCCTGTTGTCCAGCGGAAAAAATTCCAGCTTTTTATGCCCGATAATATGCCGGAAACACTGCATCTGTGCATTTGCCAGGTATACGATCCCAATCTCGGAAATATGGTTTGCCACATCATCCGTGATCTCCTCCACCGTGCCCTCCCGGTACTCATAATGAAGTTCGGACCTTTCCCCGTTTCCTTTATACAATTCCACCAGCAGCTTTGTCAAAAGGCTGCTCTGGTACCCGGACACTCCGAACTTGGCAGCCCCCTGGCTGGCTGCCAGGGACCGTATGATATGGGAATGCCTCAGAATATGTACGGCATTCCTGTAAAGCATTTCCCCCTGCTCCGTCATACGGATCCCCTTGTTGCTCCTGACCAGCAAGCTGGTCTTCAGTTCCCGCTCCAGGCAGTGAATAACCCTGCTGACATTGGGCTGCGTGGTGTAGAGCTGCTCTGCGGCCCGGTTCAGGCTGCCGTGATCCACTGCTGCCACAAAGTATTCCAATTGCTTGATTTCCATATCCTCTCCTCCATGGGTAAACAAGGCCATAACAATAAAGCCGTTCAATCAAAAGCCATATAATAGAAGCCATACAATAAAAATTGCCACACGATAAAAGCAGCCCCATGTTAGCATGGGCAAACCCCGTGTGGCAAGTATTTCCAGCGATAATTTTTATCATCATGGAGGAGAACTCCGATTTGTTTCGCTCAGGCCGCCAATATGCCGGAAAGTTCCCTTAATTTTTGTTTGGCTTCCTCTGTCAGTTTTTTCGGCGCCCGGATCTCCACGGTCACGTACTGGTCGCCGTAAACAGACGGATTCCCCATGGACACGATCCCCTTTCCTTTTAACCGGATCTTGCTGCCCGGCTGGGTACCTTCTTTTATCTTGCATACAACATCCCCATAAAGAGTGGGAATGGTTGCCTCACCTCCCAGGACCGCTGTGGTAAATGGGATCCTGACCGTGGTGTACACATCCTGGCCTTCCCTGCGAAATCCCGGTTTGTCTTTTACCCTGACCGTGAGCAGCAGGTCCCCTGGCTCTGCGCCTTGTGTTCCCGGATTCCCCCTGCCCTTTAGGCGTATGGTTTTCCCGGATGCAATGCCTGCCGGGATATTGACTTCCAGGACTGTCATTTCCAGCCCGCTGCCCTGCAGCTGAACGCGCTCTTTGCCGCCAAAAGCAGCTTTATCAAAACTGATCTCTATCTCAGCCTTCAGATCTGAACCTTTCCTGTTAGAATCATGGCCAAACAGGCTTTTTAGGATATCGTCCATGTCCTCCCCGCCCTCAAAATGATACTCCTGAAAGCCTCCCCCCGGCCTGGTGTAAGAGCCGCTCCGGAAACCATTCTGGAAACCGCCCTGGAACCCATTTTGGAAACCACCCTGAAAACCATTCCGGAAGCCGCCCTGAAATCCTCCCTGGAAGCCACTGTCACGGGCGCCTTGATATTCCCCTGCGCTTGCGTCAAAAGCAGCGTGACCAAACCGGTCATACAGTTTCCTCTTTTCCTCATCTCCCAGTACGTCATAAGCCTCATTAACTTCCTTAAAACGTTCTGCGGCCTGTGCATTCCCTTCATTGCTGTCCGGATGGTATTTTTTTGCCAGCTTTCTGAATGCTTTTTTGATTGCCTGCGCATCCGCATGTTTGTCAATGCCCAAAATCTCATAGTAGTCTCTTTTCATTCTCCTCACTTCCCTTCTGATCTTGGCTCTACATGAAAGGAGAGGTCAGACTGGCTGACCCCTCACTGTCCCAATGATGCTTTAATCGTGCTCCATCATTATTCTATGGTAATATATTTCTTCTCTTCCACCGCAGGCTTTGCCTCCTTTTTCGGCACAAAGAGTTTCAGGATTCCGTGTTTGAACTCACCCTTTATGTCAGCTTCCGTGAGGTTCTCCCCCACATAGAAGGAACGCTCACAGGCCCCTGCATAGCGCTCCCTGCGGATGTACCTTCCTGTCTTCTTCTCCTGCTCATCCTGGTCAAACCCCTTGGACGCACTGATGGTCAGCGTGCCGTCCTTCAGGGAAACCTTTACCTCATTCTTAGCAAAGCCCGGCAGGTCCATCTCCAGCTCATAGCCGGAATCAGTCTCTTTGATATCGGTCTTCATCAGGTTCTTGCCCCGATGGCCATACAGCTTCCTTTCCAATTTCTTCTGCTCTTTATCATCAAAGAATGGAAAATCAAAAAAGTCGTCAAACAAGTTTTCTCCAAAAATACTAGGCATTAACATAAGTCATCTCTCCTTTTTTTATATGCTTGTGTACCTTGTTTCTTTGGACTGGGAATCCGGATCTGTGGGAGTAGAACCCATTATTTCAGCCTTCCCTTCTGATCCCTTTTCCTTTGTTCTGGCTACGTTATACCACTTATTGTTAGCACTGTCAATAGGCGAGTGCTAATTTCACAAATACTTCACAACTTCATACTTTTTTGTCCCTTTCATTCTCCTCTTATCCCCAAACAACCGGCTCCATAAGTATACTTTCCCTAAAATCCCACTCCCTCTGAAACCACTACATCGGCGGATGTAAATCCCCCTCCCGCCTCCATACCGGCGCCAACGTCCGTCATTTGGCCCGCATACGGGTCTAGGCTGCCGCACAGCCGGTCCAATGCCTGATCCTTCCTGTCCCGCCTGATGCCCAGGATCCAGTATGCGTCTGAAATCCCCTCCCGGACCAGATTATGATCCGCCCTCTTTCTGGCAGAACGCATTTTCTTTATCTCCAGCTTGACGGCTCTGACCTTTCTCTCTTTCCCGGCTCTTTTTGCCTTCTTTTCCCTCACATCCATTATCTCTTCCATACCCCGGTACAAACATTGTCCCCCGCTCCACACCCACAACCATACCCCTTTCCGGCGGTCCTCACCGCCCGCGTCAATGTTCTTGATTAAATCACGCAGGCAAAATGCAGTCAAATCCCCTTTCGCAGGCAGGTTCAAAAACAGTAACAATGGCATGGGGCCGCTGTGGAAACCGGCTCATTCACACAATGTTCATATTTCATTCAAAAACCTTTTACACAATCAACATTTTTTCTTCATCTTTGCCGTATATACTTTAACCATAGACAGAGAGATACAAAGCTGTCACATAAAAAACGCTTACAAGATTTTTTTCATAATACTCGAGCTGATAAGAAATTATCAGCTCTCCTCCCTTTTAATAATACTTTTTCAAATAACGTATCATCCGCGGATGATACGTTTTTTACGTTTGGGAGGATCAGACCTCCCATCATTTTTCAGTTCCCATTCCTGTCAAAACAATATGATCTTGAACAGCCCCAGAAGAAAGAGCAGGATGACTCCGGCCAGAATCACTTTCATTGCCATATCCTGTTCCGTAACCCAGCCCCACAGTCCCCGGCCGCCATCTTCCTCCGAATCCGCCCAATCATCATTGGAAACATTTTTGGATGCGCCCATTGAGGTGTTCCTTGAAGTCTTCTTTGAAGTGTCCCTTGACATGTCCCTTGGAGCATCCTGCGGCTCCTCCATAGGCATATCCAGAAATACCACCGGGGCCTCCTCGTCCTTTTTGGTCTCCTGGGCGGCACTTTTTAGGGCCTCCCGGGCTGTTTTCCAGTTACTTTTATCCACATAATAATTTGTATAAGGTACGATTTCCACAATCCCCTCTTTATAGCGGTTGGTAGGCACGGTATTTTGGCCTTTCTCCACATAATAGGGTATGTTCCTCTCTTTTAACGCCTCCTCCAGATATACGGTGTCCACCTTATGCCCATTGGACAGGAGCACCGGGTCCCTCACCATCTGAAAGGACGCCTCAAAATCTGATGCAACATCGATCAGCTGCTTCCCACATTCCTCACACACAATTGCATCCGGCGGAAATTTCTTTCTGCATTTCGGACAAATCCGTCTTGTTTCCATTGCTGTTCCTTTCCGGGTCCGGCCGTTGCCGAACCGCAGCCTGTCTATGGTACGATATTTCCTGTAGGCTAATTATAGCCGTATCAACCGTTATTTTCAAGGGGTTGTTTTCCCTCCCGCGGCTCTCCTTCCCAATCCTCCGCGAAATCCCTCAGGCAGCGTCACTTCCCTGGACAAAAACAGCAGGGCGGTCAGGTTGGGAAATGCCATTAGTCCGTTCCATATATCCGACAGCATCCAGACCACATCCAGACGTGCCTCGCTGCCCAGGAACACTGCCCCCAGAAACAGCAGGGGATAGACTCTTGCCGCAAATTTACGGCCCGCATATTCCCCCAGCCCTGTCCTGCTGACAAAATATGCTGCCGCCTGTTTCCCCAGATAAAACCAAGCCATAATGGTGGCAAAGGCAAACACCACCATGGAACCGCTGACCAGATACTCTCCCACAAGTCCCAGTCGCCCGCTGAAGCACCAGGCCGCCAGGGCCGCTCCCTGATAAGGCACGGTTTCCGGCGCCGAGTCCGTCATGCACAGGATCACCAGGGCGGTAAGGGTGCAGAGGATCACCGTGTCAAAAAACACCTCAAACATGGCCCACATCCCCTGCTCATGGGGCGTGGTATTCTCCACCGGCCCATGGAGCACTGCCAGGGTTCCCAGGCCTGCCTCATTGGAGAACACACCCCGGGATATTCCATACCGGATGCTGCGGCTCACCACATAGCCGGCGCCGCCGCCCGCCGCCGCTTCCGGACAGAATGCCGAGGAAACCATGGACGCCAGGGCTGCCGGTATCCTGTCAAAGCAGGAAAATATCACGATCAGGGAAAATATGATATAAATGCCTGAGGCGGCAGGCATCAGCTTTTCCGCCACATTTCCGATCCTGCTGATGCCTCCGCATATGACCAGCGTCAGGATCCCTGTAAACACCAGCCCTCCGGCCAGGGCAGGGACCTGCCACGTGTATTCCATGGTGCTGATGGCAGAATTGGCCTGGACCATGCTGCCCATCCCCAGGGAACACATAAGGCAGAGAAAGCTGTAGAGCACTCCCATCCCCTTGATCCCAAGGCCCCGCTCCATGTACACAAAGGGACCGCACACATAATGGCCCTCACTGTCCTTATAACGGTACCGTATACCCAGCATGGTCTCCACATAAGCTGTTATCATGCCGATCAGGGCCGATATCCACATCCAGAACAGGGCTCCCGGCCCGCCTGCGGTCAGGGCCGTGGCCACTCCCGCTATATTGCCCGTGCCAACAGTGGCCGCCAGGGCCGTGCACACGGACTGGAACTGGCTGATTCCCTTTTTGGCCTCCCCATGTCCCTTCCCGGCATGGTCCGATTCCTGCTGTCCCCCTGTTTCTGATGCCTTGCCTGACAGGATACGGCCAGCCGTATGGCTCCACCAGTATAAAAAACCCCTTATCTGGAAAAAATGACATTTAACAGTAAAATAAATACCAACCCCCAGAAATATGACAAGGGTCCATGGCCCCCATACCATCTGGTGTATCCGCTCCAGCCATTTCATCATATTAATAATATACCGTCCACTATGAGTTCTTATTAAATGTCTTATTCCCCAAATATGCTTGCTATGACAATTCCAGGAATTTTCTTGTGGTTGTACCTCGCAATTTAAGGTGGTTTATGATAAAATAATTGTAACAGTTCAGGAGTGCGCCAAACCGCTCCCTATACCTGGGATACCCTTGTCCACTGAGGGTGAGAATGATTGAGAAAAGAGGTATGCCGATGCCAGGTTTTACAACCCACTACATTTTAGGCATGAAAGCATACAATGATATGCCGCAGAACAATCTGAAGTTTATCATTGCCAAATACCGGTGGCTTTACCAGCTGGGACTGCAGGGACCGGATATGTTCTTCTACAACCTGCCCATCCTGCGCCACCGCGACCACCGCAATGTAGGTTCCTATATGCATGAGCATCATGTGAATGACTTTTTCCGCTGCTGTTTCCTGCAGCTTTCCAGGATTGATTCCAGGCAGCAGAGGGAAGAGGGACTGGCCTATATGTGCGGCTTTATCTGCCATTATATCGGAGATTCCATCTGCCATCCATATGTGTACGGGCGCATAGAGTATGATGTCCACCACCCTGGTTCCTATTACCACGGTCTTCATGCCAAGCTGGAGAATGATATTGACGCCCTTCTTCTTCAAAAGTATAAAAGGAAAAAGCCGTCCCAGTTTAATCAGGCCGCTACCATCTGCCTGAATGGCATGGAAACCCAGTTTATTTCCCGCTTCCTGTCAGACTGTATCAATGAGGCGTTCTATCCCCTCAGCTACAAGAACCGGTATCAGGTGACAGCACCCATGATCCACCGTTCCATACTGGCCCTGCGCTTTGGATGCAGGACCCTGTCGGACCCCAACAGCCGCAAGAAGGATAAGATCGAGTTCTTTGAATCCATTTTCCTGAAGAATCCCGTGGCCTCCAGCAAGCTGGTCACCGATATAGTGGAGAATCCGGCCTGGAGTCTGAACCTGCACCATGAGACCTGGTGTAACCCCTGGGATAAGCGGATCGCCTCCAAATCCTCCTTCCCGGACCTGTTTAAGCAGTCCCTGGGAAAGCTGAGCACGGTTTTTTACATGATCAATTCCATGCTGGATACGGGACAGCCCCTGCGGACATCTACACTGGAGATGCTGCTCTCCGAACTGGGAAACTATTCCTATCACAGCGGTCTTCCGTGTGTGGATGACTAAAGCGTGTTTGAAACTTTTCCCGCATATGTAACTGTTCAGGACATCCGATGTGATGATAAATATGATGATAAAAAGTACGGTCTCCCCGGAGCGCTTCTGGGAAAACCGTACTTTTTTATTAATCAGGCAAAGTCTCTATTCGATCACCTGGTCTCCGTCTTTGATACAGTAGGAGGTCTTGATGCCCAGACGGACCATCCAGTTCTTTGTCTCCTGGGTGAGCCACGGGCCGCTTCCCGCGCCGCCGCCATTGTCATTATCCCACAACCACTGAGGTGTGGGCCAAAGGGCAACGCTGGGCCTTAAAGCCTTGTACACTTCATAGTCCACTCCGTTCTGCCCGTGATGGGCCAGCTGGACAATGTCGCACTTCAGCGCGCTCAGATCGTGGTCCGCCATGAGCTGGGCTCCTCCGGCCCTTGCCAGATCTCCCAGGAACACTGCATTGGTCCCGTTCAGGGAAACCAGATATGCCACGCTGCTGTTATTTACAAAATCACTGGTTGTCTTATATGCCTTGTTCAGCACCTGGATCTTGGCCGGACCTGCGTTAATGACCTGGCCTGACACGATGTCGCCGTGAAGTGTGCCCTGGGGCACAAGGGCAAACGCTCCCTTGAGGTAGGATACCATGTTGGCTACCTCCTGGTCCTTCTCGGCATACCAGCTGTCCTCATGGAATGAGTAATAGATCCCGTCAATGGTTATCTCGCCGTTGTGTTTGTAAAGGATATCCGCAAGGGCGCCGGCATGGTCTGAGTCAGGATGGGTGATCAGCCAGGCCTGAACATGGCCGCCCTTTTGTTTGATCTGCTCCAGCAAAAAATCGGCATTGTCGGTCCATCCGCCGTCCACAACGATCAGACCGCCCTCTCCTGTCTCAATAATAACCGACAAAAGCTGGGCCGATGTATTGTGGTTGGCGTACATGGTAAGGCGTCCCGCCCCAAACAGAGAGGACGCATCCGTCTTAGGAGTGGATACCTCACCGAACTGTGCGATCTGTGCCTTTGTCTGAATCACAGGCTGGTCTGAAGCCGCTGCCTGCGAAGAACCGGCAGACGCATCTGCGGCCTGCCCTGTGGTCTGGCCCGCCGCCTGGCCTGCTGTCTGTGACTGTTCTGCTGCCTGTGACTGTTCTGCTGCCTGGCCTCCTGACTGTGCGGGCTGGATCACTGCCGCTGCCTGGTTGGACTGTGCGGACTGGCTGTTATCCTGGTCATCCTTTATGATAATCTTATCAGGCGAGGTGAGGGCCTGTCCCTGGGCCTTAAACGGCTGTGAATCAGTCATTGCAAAGCTGTTCATGCTGCTCCCCGCAGTCATGAGCAGCATCATGGCCAGCAGTCCTGCCGCCGCCTGTTTCCAGTATCTGTCAATTCGCATTCCCATAATCTCCTTAATTAATTCTGGGCCACCAGCGCTCTCTGCTCTCCGGCCTTCACGGTATCATTTACCAGATAAGTGTCTGTCTCGCCCTCTTTATCATAGAAGAATACCTGCACCAGGACGTCATGGTCATCAAAGTAGCTTCCATAGTATGTCCCGTCCGTATCTTCCTCTTCCGGAGCTTCATAATAAAAATTCTGGGTGGAGACCGAGGTGCCCACTTCCTTTAACACGGTCTGGGCAAACACAGTGGCGATTTCCCCTGTCGTCTTATGGCTTACAGGAAGAAGCAGGGTAACCAGGCCGCTGTCCTTATCATATCTCACATCCATGTCCATAACATAATCTGCAAATTCCCCGTATGGCTCCAGGAACTTGTCCCTTAGATCCTCCCTTACTTCTGTCCAGTCAATGTCAATGTCTTTTCTTACTTCCAGATCAGGCTGTCCGTCTCCTTCCACCAGTCCGCTGCTGGGTGATACGATATTACTCTGTGTACAGCCGCAGAGCATGGCCACTAAAGCCACTAATATCAATGATAATTTTCCAAATTTTCTCATGATATAAAAACCTCCTTTTTGTCAACGGTACTATTATAACGAAGTTTACTGTAATTTAACAGTCCTTTTTTCTTACAAAATTATTGTTATTTTTCCAAATTCCGCTTGCTTTTTCCAGGGACTGATGATAATATGTTCAATATAAATCTTAATTTTATTTTTTTGAACACCAAAGGAGGACATAGAATGAAACCGGAAGCAAACATCCCACAGGAACAGACCTTGACGAAGCGCCTGGACTGGATCACCACCATCATACCTTTTATCTGTATTGTCACATTATGTTTCCTTTTTATGGCATTTCCCTCAGGATCCACCTCCATACTGGAATCCGTCCGCTTTTTCCTGGGCGACCAGCTGGGGAGTTACTATCTGATCATTGGGCTGGGGGCTTTGATCTGCTCCTTTTACATGGCATTTTCCAGATACGGGAAAATAAAGCTGGGTAACCTGGAAAAGCCGCAGTATTCCTCCTTTCAGTGGGGCTCCATGATGTTCACCGCCGGCCTGGCCGCTGACATCCTGTTTTACTCACTCTGTGAATGGATGCTGTACGCAAACGAATCCCACATCCTGGACATGGGTTCACAGCAGGACTGGGCCTCCACCTATCCATTATTCCACTGGGGTCCCATACCGTGGAGCTTTTACCTGATACTGGCTGTTGCCTTTGGATTCATGATCCATGTGCGCAAACGGAGCAAGCAGAAATATTCCGAAGCCTGCAGGGCCCTTCTTGGAAAAAGGGTGGACGGCATCTGGGGGAAGATCATTGATCTGACAGCCGTGTTCGCGCTGCTGGCAGGAACCGCAACCACCTTTTCCCTTGCAACCCCTCTTCTGTCCATGGCCTTAAGCCGTGTGTTCGGAATTGCTGAAAGCAACCTTCTCACCATTGGCATCCTTGTGATCATCTGTATCGTATACACCATGGCAGTATACTTTGGGATGCAGGGCGTGGCAAAACTGGCTGCATCCTGCGTGTACCTGTTCTTTGCCCTGCTGGCCTACTTCCTTTTCTTTGGCGGGGAAACCCGTTACATCATTGAGACGGGGATCACTGCGGTGGGAAACATGGCACAGAACTTCATCGGCATGGCCACCTGGACCGATGCCCTGCGCACCACCTCGTTTCCCCAGACATGGACGATCTTCTACTGGGCATACTGGATGGTCTGGTGTGTTGCCACCCCATTCTTTATCGGGACCATCAGCAAGGGAAGGACCATACGCCAGACCGTGCTGGGAGGATATTGTTTCGGGCTGTCCGGAACCTTTACCTCTTTTATCATTCTGGGCAACTATTCCCTGGGACTTCAGATGCACGGAAAGCTGGACCTGATGGCGTTCTATGAGCAGACCGGCGACCTGTATCAGACGATCATCGCCGTATTTGAAACCATGCCCCTGGCAAAAGCAGGACTGGTCCTGCTGGCCATTACCATGATCGCATTCTACGCAACCTCCTTTGACGCCCTGACCATGGTTGCCAGCTCCTACTCCTATAAGGCCCTTGGCGCTGACGAGGATCCGGACAAATCCGTAAAGCTGTTCTGGGCCATCATGCTGATGCTCCTGCCCATTGCCCTGATCTTTGCGCAGAATTCCATGGCCAACCTGCAGACGGTTTCCATTATAGCTGCATTTCCCATTGGTTTTATCATTGTATTGATCGTGTGGAGTTTCTTTAAAGACGCCAGGCATTACCTGGACCATGAAAAGCATACCTGAGAATGATCACAAAAAGATACAGCAAAACGAGGGCCGCCCTTACAGCCCTCGTTTAGTGTCTACATCGCATAGTTGCTACGCTCCTTGTCCCTTATTTATCCTCCCAAAGAATACTCTGTATTCTGTCTTCGGCTTCCAGCTCATCGCTTCCCTTAAAGTAAAAAGTCAGAAAACCGGTCATTCTGAAGTTCTTTACCTCATCGTACCGCTTAATGTTGGCCGTGGTTTTATCGCTAGTAACATAGATGTCACAGTCAAATTGATTTGCTGTCTGAATTAAATAGGAGATGGGAATGGGTCTGAATATCCTCTCCTTACTGTCAACCTGTCTCGTTAACATAGAATCACCTCAATTCAAGAACAAAACCAACTACTTGTTACCACTCTCCTCTGGATAATTATTCATGCCCCTATATAGAAAGAATAACATTTTTTTCCTTTAATTGCAAGGGATAAGCTTCATAACCTGTTGTTTTTTTGTAAAATATTAATAAAATAAAGTCATAAAATCCCCCGTTTTACCGTTACCTTTGACAATAGGCAAATTTTATGGTAAAAACAGGGGATTATTGTAACCAGATATCTACTCGGCGTCTACAGTCAGACCGGCCACTGCCCAGTTGTAGTCCTGCATGGCCTGCTGAAGATTCAGGTCCGCGCTTCTGTACGCGGCCCTGGCCTGCAGGTATTGAAACTCCTGCTGCATGAAGCCGATCTTGCTCAGGCTTCCGTTGCCGTGCTGGATCTGGGCCGCCTGCCAGGTATTCTGAGCCGCCTGCCATGCTGTGGAGGCGGAATCAAAGGTCACCTTTTTCTCCAGTATGGTATCATACAGGGTCTGGATATTGGAGCGCACGGAATCTTCATTGTATTCCACGCTGCGCATCTTGTTCCTGGCCTGGGTGGTGGACTTCGTCATCACCTTTTCGATCTGGCTCATGTCTCCTCCCTGGGTCCCTCTGAGGGAGATCAGGGAATAATTGTTGTTTACTGCCTTTTCCTTATCCGCATTTACATCAATGGATGCAATGGCCGCCACGTCAGCTGAAGGCACGGTCCCGATCACAGGGTCCCCCTCCGGTCCCCATCCCGTAAACTGGCACAGGGTCTTCTTAAGGCTGGCCGCCTGGGTATCCAGGGCTTCCAGCTGGGATTTGGCAGATGTAAGGCTGGCTGCCGCGCTGATCACGTCCGCATCCACCGCAAGGCCCTGGGCCTGCATGGTCTGCTGTATGCTCTTTGCCGTCTCTGCGATCTCCACGCCTTTTGCAGCCGCATCCCGGTTGACCATAAGCTGCTCATAACCGTTCATGGCCAGCTGAAGGCTGTACACGATCTGGTTTACCTGGCGCTGAAGGGACTTCATTCCCTTGCTGTCGTCCCTTGTGGAGGTTCCTATGCTCATCCCCATGGACTGGGCCACACGCCGGTACTGCTTTGCATAACCGCGGTTGGTATATACCTTCTCCATCTCATCCTGGATCTTCTCTGCCTCCACCTGGCCGCTCTTTACGGCATCCTCTATATCGTCCGCTGCTTCCTCCATCTCCCGTGCGGCTTCAAACATGGTGCTGCTGATATCCGCCATTTCCTTTGTGTAGGTGTTGGTGGCGGCATCGTATCCCTTTTTTATGGGTTCATAATAGTTCTTGATCAGGTCTTCCAGTTCATCATAATCCATCTGATTATCCTGCAGTCTTGCATAGGCTTCTGTAAACTCCGCATCCGGAGCCGGCGCCGGGAGCGCCAGGGCTGTAAACGGGCCGGAAGCAGATAATATCAGAGCCATGGAAGCGCCAAGTAAATACCTGCTGTATATCTTCATCATAATTGTCACCCTTTCCTGCTTCCTGATGTTAGAATGTAAGTCCCTTTTTGATCCAGTCATATTTTTCCATGGCCAGCATGAGCTGCATTTTTCCGGTTTCAACATCATTCTTGGCAGATGTGTAGGCGTTCTGCTGCTGGACCAGTTCCAGTGAGCTTATATTTCCCGTGGCAGCCTTGGCAGATGCCGCATTCATGTTCACTGTCTCCAGCTGGAACTTTATATTTGCTGCATCCAGGGCATCTCTGGCATCCAGCACCGTATTGTACTGGGTCTTAAGGCTGTTGTATACCTTGTTCCTGGCATCCTCCAGGGTCGCGTTTGTGGAAGCGATCAGGTCCTCGGACCTCAGGTTCTGTATTTTACGCTCATTATATTTCACATCATAATTATTGGCAACAGCCTGTTCCCTGTCCGCCTCCGGATTCATGGCCGCGATCCGGTTCAGGTCCGGCGCCGGTATGGACCGGATCTCAGGCTGGGAATCCGCTCCCCATCCCAGCATCATGCAAAGATTGCGGTGTACGTTGTCCGTTGACTTCTGGGCCGACAAAATGCTGGCATCAATGTCCTGGACACTCTTAAGGGCTGTTAGCACATCGGTCTCAGTGGCCATTCCCGCATTCCTGCGCGCAACGGTTGCCTCGTAGGAAGCCTGGGCCAGCGCCCTGCTGGCGTTAAGGTTCTCCATGGTATAGGCGGACTGTTCATAGGTTGCCATCAGCTGCTGGGCCTGGAACACAAGGTTGGCTTCTGTCTGGTCATACGTTATCTTATACATATCCGCGTCCATATAGTTCTGGTCCGCCACCTTGGCCAGGGAATTGCCTGCAAAATCCAGCTGGGCTGCCTGCATCCTGCCATTATAGGAATCCGTATCCGTGTTGCTGGCATCATCCCACAGATCCCTGGCATCATCCAGAAGCTGTTCATTGATGTCGGTAAGATTCTGCTTTTTCTGGTCGCTGAGCGTGGAACGGTTGCTGCGCACCGTGGGGTTATACTCGTGTATCAGATCCGCCAGTTCGCCGTATTCCATTACATTGTCCCTTAGGCTGGCCCACTTGTCGGCAGAATAGGCAAACTCCGGGCTGATGTCCTTGGTGATGTCCGGGGCGGGCGGTTCCGCAACCGCGTAGTTCTCATCCGGCTTGCTTGCAAGGGTGGCAAATGCTGTCATGGGCATGGATCCGGCAATGGCGGATGCTGCCAATAAGACAGCTGCCCGGTGTCCGTATTTTTTCATATTTCTCATCTTGATTCTCCTCTTTGTCCGTGTTGCAATGTGGTAATATTACAGATTCCCTTTTCCAGGATCTGCATTTCTTTTCTGGTCACTGTAAGAAGCTGCTCTTTATCCACAACATTTTTATAATACTGGGTAACGGCCTTGATGGTAATAAGCATGAGCATCTCCACCAGATATGCCAGATTCTCTTCATCAATGGGGTAATGATCCCTGTCAATGCGCTCATAAATATTCTTAATGAACGTCCTGTAGGCTTCATCCTCAAGCATGAAGCCACTGATCCCAAACAAATGGTTCTGGTTGACCAGGCTCAGGTCGGAAAGCATGTTCCTGTACATGCGGTATCCCAGGCCGTCCTCTCCCTGCTCCATCACTGCCTCCAAAAGCTGCACCGCTGCTGCAAACGGGTTCCCCCCTGATTCCTTCAGGGTCCTGAACACCTTTGCCTGGCAACTCTCCCTGAACCCACGCAGCATATACTGCATAAGGTCATCCTTATCCTCAAAATATGTATAAAAGCTTCCCCTGGAGATATCGGCTTCCTTGATGATCTGGTTAATGGATGCAGAAGAATAGGGTACTCTGGAGAACTCATGGACAGCTGCTTCCAGTATGGCCTGCTTCTTTTCTTCCTTTAGTTTCAAAAAACGCTGTGTAGGCATTAAGCCAGCCTCCTTGCTATCATTGGTATCCTCATATTCCCTTAAAATGACATAATGTCATTGTGACATATTGTCACGTAGCCAATTATAAACACTTATGCCAGGTATTGTCAAGAAAGGAAGCATTAAATTTCCATAAACTTAAACAATATATCCTGCCAAAGAACCAAATTAAAAAAGAGGAACCTGAACATGTCAAGCCCCCTTCATATGATCACTTCCCGATCTCCTCAAAATTTTCCGTCCTGTCAACAATGTAGATCGGCCTGTCTTTAAGCTCTGTAAACAGAATGGCAATGTATTCCCCGATAATGCCAATGATCACAAACATCATGGCAAACATAAAACAGATCAGCACCACGATGGTGGCGTAACCGCTGGGCGCCCCCCTGCGCGTAAACAGCGTATAAATCATAACCAGCAGCCCCAGCAGGGCTGAGAATATCCCCGCATAGATTCCCAGCTTCAACGGCATATTGGAAAAACATAAAATCGTATTAATGGAGAAAACAAACAGCTTTTTGATGCTGTATTTGCTCTCCCCCGCCACCCTGGCCCTGGCCTCATATTCTATTGTAGTCTTTTTAAAGCCTACATTCTGCACATAGCCCCGCAAAAAACGCACCTTTTCACGGTAGTTTTCCTTCAGGACCTGGGCAACGTGACGGCTGATGGCAAAGAAGTCAGAGGCATTGGCCTCAAAATGTACGTCTGAAATATGATTGATCAGCCAGTAAAAACCGGAAGATGTTATGTTCTTTACAAGACCCGCGGTCTTATTTCTGGTGCGGACCATGTTGATAACTTCATATCCCCTCTCAAAGCATTCCAGAATCCCGGGAATACATTCCGGAGGGTGCTGAAGGTCCGCGTCCATACATATGATGCCATCCCCCCTGCTGTAATCCAGTCCGGCGATCATGGCGGCCTCGTGGCCGAAATTTCTGGAAAAGCTGACCACCTTTACGTTACTGTCTCCTGCAGCAAGGCGTTCCAGTATGGATAAACTCTGATCCCCGCTTCCGTCATTTACAAAAATCAGTTCATACTCCCACGCAATCCCCTTTAGTACCCCCGTTGCTTCTCTGTAAAAATCTTCCAATGCCTTTTCTTCGTTGTAGACTGAGACCACAACCGATAACAATCTGTCCATGAACTATGTCTTAAGTCCTTTCTTCATTCAGAGCCGGAGCAATTTTCAAACTCACTCTAATCAAACACCTCAATCTCCATGCTGGAGTGGGCGGGAACCCGTTGCTCCTCAGGAGGCAGCTGCATGTAATCCCCATACAGAAGGGTCAGGACCTCATGCCAGCCCTTTGGTATCATCAGCTGTGTATCCTCAAACGGGGCGTCCTCCACATTGTCGCACCAGTCCTGGTCCACGGTCACGTACAGGAAATCCGGCTGGTAGTTGCTGTAGTAGCGCAGTCTGCCCTTGCTTTTCCTGTCCTTTAATGCAAGGGCCCTCTGCATGGAGAAAATAGCCTTCATAGGGACGCACCGGCCCACACCGGCCAGGATACCCACAAATATCTTATTGGCCAGACTGTACTTTTTAAAATCCAGCTCATACCTGTGTCCCATGGCCATTCCGTATACCGCCATGTGCAGTAATTTTGTAATGGAAGCCCCCATCCTGCCGGCAGGCAGCCTGTCTATGACAAACAGGTCCACCCACAGGTGGTTCAGCTTTCCCTCATAGAACCGCATTTGCGGGCTGTCTTCATGACACCTGCTGTTCTTATAGATGATCCGTGCCGTAAAATCATAGAATCCCTTCCCATTCCGAAAGCTGTCGGGCTCCACAAGCTCCAGACCTTGGGGAAGTTCCCTTTTTACCACCTTCATAAACGCATCGTACTGGTTTCTGGTAAATGCCACATCCGCGTCATCATCCCAAGGTATGAACCCCTTGTGGCGGACCGCACCGATCAGTGTTCCTGCATCCAGCATGTATTTGATATTGTATTTGCGGCAGATCCTGTCTATCTCTTTCAGGATCGTCAGATTGGCCTGATGGACCCGGCTCATATCATAATCTGATTTCATCTTACCGTACTCCTTTTCACTATGCGCCCACTGCCTCACGGATGGTCTTTGCCATATGATCGATCATCTCATCCGTCATTCCCGGATACACGCCCACCCAGAAGGTATCTGACATGATCCTGTCCGTATTGGCCAGTTCACCCACGATCCTGTATCCCGTGCCTGTGCTTCTCATCTCATCAAAACATGGGTGTTTAGTCAGGTTGCCTGCAAAGAGCATCCTGGTCTGGACGCCTTTTCCTTCCACATACCGCACTACCTGGTTCCGGTCCACTCCCTCCCGGCATGTGATCAGGAAGCCGAACCAGCTGGGCTCAGAGTGAGGCGCTGCCTCGGGCAGGATCAGTTTGTCCTCCAGCCCCTTAAGGCCTGCCTTCAGGCGCGCAAAATTATGACGGCGGCGCTCCACAAAGGATGGGAACTTTTCAATCTGGGCGCATCCGATAGACGCCTGCATGTCGGTGGCCTTCAGATTGTATCCAAGATGGGAATACACATATTTGTGGTCATATCCCAGGGGCAGCTCGCCGAACTGTTTGTCGAACCTGTGCCCGCACATATTGTCCCAGCCCGATGGACACACACAGTCCCGCCCCCAATCGCGGAAGGAGCGGATGATCTTGTTGAGAAGGGGATTGTCCGTGTATACGGCTCCGCCCTCTCCCATAGTCATATGGTGTGGAGGATAGAAGCTGGAGGTCCCGATGTCTCCGATGGTCCCGGTAAATCTGGTCTGCTCCTTTCCCTCCGCCTCCACGGTATACCGGCTGCCCAGCGCATCGCAGTTGTCCTCCACCAGCCACAGGTTATGGCGCTCACAGAAGGACTTCACTGCCCTCAGGTCAAAGGGATTGCCCAGGGTATGGGCGATCATCACCGCCTTTGTCCTGTCTGAGAATGCCTCCTCCAGCTTAGTTACATCTATATTATACTGGGGAATGGTCACGTCCACAAATACGGGGACAGCCCCATACTGAAGTACGGGAGCTACGGTTGTGGGGAAGCCGCAGGCCACCGTGATGACCTCATCCCCTCTTTTGACCCTGCGTTCGCCCAGCAGCGGGGATGTCAGGGTCATAAATGCAACCAGGTTGGCGGAAGAGCCGGAATTTACCAGGGAGCAGAACCTGATCCCCAGATAGTCCGCCAGCTTCTTTTCAAATTCATCCGTAAACCGGCCGGACGTAAGCCAGAATTCCAGGGCGCTGTCCACCAGGTTCACCATCTCATGGTGGTCATAGACGCGGGATGCATAGGGAATCCTGTCACCCTCCTTAAACGGGCCTTTCTTATTATGGAAGGTACTGCAGTATTCCTCCACCATGGCAAGGATCTGTTCTCTTGCCTCCGCTTCTGTTTTATGATCAAACATAGTTCAAAATCTCCTCTCTCAATTCTCCCGGGTAAAAAACTCCCGTATCTGTCTGTCCATGACCTCCAGCATCTCCTCGCCCTCCAAATATGCCCTGGACCACTCCACGGTCTTTGCAATGGCTTCCTCCACCCCGTATCTGGGCTGCCAGCCAAATACCGACTTGATCCTGGAACAGTCCAGCTTCAGGAAACCGGCCTCATGGGGGCCTCCGTCATAGCGGTCGATCCACTTGATCCCCTGTCCCCATACGCGGCAGAACATATCCACCAGATGTCCGGTTGTCACGCAGTCCTTGTCATCAGGGCCCACATTATAGTATCCCTGATAACGCCGGTCTTCATACTGCTTCATGGCAATGGTGAGGTAAACCGCCAGGGGCTCCAGCACCAGCTGGTACGGCCTTGTGGAGTGGGGGTTGCGAACAATGATATCCTTGCCGGCAGCAGCGGCTCTCACACAGTCCGGTATGATCCGGTCATTGGCAAAATCACCGCCTCCGATCACATTACCGGCCCTTGAAGTAGAGACAGCACAGCGTCCCTGGGACAGGAAGGATTTCTGGTAACTGTGGGTCACCAGCTCCGAGCATGACTTGCTGTTGGAATAGGGGTCAAATCCATCCAGGGGATCATTTTCCCTGTATCCATACTCCCACTCCTTATTCTCATACACCTTATCCGTGGTCACATTAAGGAACGAGCGCACGCTCTCTGTAAGCCGCACGCACTCCATCACATGGACGGTTCCCATCACATTGGTCTCATAGGTATACACCGGATCCTTATAGGAATCCCGCACAATCGGCTGGGCGGCCAGATGGAACACGATCTCAGGCTCCACCTGTTCAAACACATCCCGCAAATGCTTCAGGTCCCTCACATCCCCGGTCACGCTCTCCATGGTATCCTCAAGACCTGCGATCTCAAACAGGCTGGGATCCGTGGGCGGTTCAAGGGCATACCCCGTCACCTTCGCCCCCGCCAATGTGAGTATCCTGGAAAGCCAGGCCCCCTTAAACCCGGTGTGGCCTGTCACCAGCACCCGTTTATCTTTATAAAACTTTGTCAATTCTTCCATGGTCATGATTCCAACGCCTCCCTGCAATCAATCATTCTCCAACTGCCGGCAGCTCCGCAGCCGCACAGCTTTTCTCAATCTTTCCAAATCTTCCAGGGAGCTTTACCGGACTGCCACAATTCCTCCAGTTTCTTCATCTCACGCTGGGTGTCCATACACTGCCAGAACCCGCTGTGGTAAAAGGATTTAAGCTGCCCCTCAGCTGCCAGCCTCTGCATGGGCTCCTTCTCGAACACAGTGGAATCCCCCTCCAGATAATCAAAGATACCGGGTTCCATCACCATGAAACCGCCGTTGATCAGGGCGCCGTCATTGTCCTCCTTTTCCCGGAAGGACATAATGGTGTTGTCCTCATCAATATCCAGCACCCCCTTCATCTGCCCGATGTTCACGGTGGTGATGGTTGCCGTCCTGCCATGGGACTTGTGGAACTGCACCAGTTTGTCCAGGTCCACTGTGGATACCCCATCGCCGTAGGTGAGCATAAACGGCTCATTCCCAATATACGGCTGGATCCGCTTCACACGCCCTCCGGTCATGGTGTTAAGCCCTGTGTCCACCAGGGTCACCTTCCATGGCTCGGAATAATTGTTGTGCACCTCCATCTTGTTATTGGCAAGGTCAAAGGTCACATCTGATGTGTGAAGGAAATAATCCGCAAAAAATTCCTTGACCACGTACTGCTTATATCCAAGGCAGATAACAAAATCATGGAATCCGTATTCGGAGTAGTACTTCATAATATGCCACATAATGGGCTTTCCGCCGATTTCAATCATGGGCTTTGGTTTCAGATGACTCTCCTCGCTGATCCTTGTGCCAAGTCCGCCTGCTAAAATTACAACCTTCATTCTTTTCCTCCATTATGTGCTTTTATCTGAAAATATTCAGCCTGTTTTCCTCTAAGATACGGAATGCCTCCTGGATCTTGTCCACGCCTTTCCTGTACTCGTATGTGTCTTCCAGATCCTTCTTGGCGGCCTCCAGCTCCTCCCGGCTCATACCCGGGATCAGCGGGGCCATTGCCGCCTTTTTCTCAAAGCTCGCCTCCCGGTTTGGGGCCTTCCTGATCTCATGATAAGTAGTATAACCATTTCCCGCCAGGATTGCAAGGCAGAATACTGCCGTCAGCCACTGCCGCACCCTACGTTTTCCCCCGCCCTCATTCCAGGTAAGCGCAAAGGTAAGGACCAGCCCCAGGATCCCCACCTGGAACTGCAGGGCGTAGCGGGAACTTAAAGCATATGTCTCACTCTCAAATATATAGCGGGATATGAATATGATCACATGGTTAAGCCCGCCTCCCACCAGCAGCATCATGGGAAATATGGTCCTCTCATAAAGCTTAAATCTCAGGTTCAGATAAAGGGCATACACATAGCCCAAAAGGACAAACATGCCTATGAGGTAACACATCCGGCTGCTCAGCACCCCCTGTCTCATCAATTCCTGAAGTTCCTCTCCCCCCACCAGGATCCCTGCAAAGGATTTGAGCATGAACCGTACCGGAAATGTGGGATTGTCCGAAAGGATCTCCATCAAAGAGCGCCCCGTGGCCCCGGCATGTTCCTCCACTGCAAAGGAATTGCTGAGAATATAAAGAAGCAGCGGGATCAGGGTACATGCCATATAGGCCAGATACCGCATGTCCCAGGACCGGACATCTAAGACTCCCTTTCCGGTCCGCTCCCCTCTCCCAAGTCCGTCCCGCACCATGCAGAATCCGTAGGACATAAGGAGCGTCACTGCATAGACGGCGCAGTAAGGGCCTGCTGTTCCCAGTATGATCAGCCAGGGAAGCGCCAGGAGTTTCATCCTGTCATGTTTTTTTTCCCCGCCGGACCACACACGGTCCAGAACCAGTTCATGGTAGTAAAAACAGGCAAAGGCAAAGAAATGGGACCATCCGCTTCCGTTTGTAAGCATTTCCCATTTGTTCAGGCTGAACATTACCGCCATGAGAAGGGCAAACCAGCCGCAGCCGATTCGTTTGTCCCTGCAGTAAATACCGAATGCCCATCCGGCCAGCCCCAGGCTCACCACCCCCAGGACCCGCTCAAAGGTAATGGAGAATCCGAACAGTTCCACGTTCACGATCCTGCAAAGGTAATTGATGGGGATCCTGGTAAGCACATCCGGTACAAAGAACTTGTCCGGATCATACACATCGGGAAGATAGCTGTTCACCAGCCTGATATAATCGGAATATACCACATCGCAGGTGGCATTCTTCACATACCACAGGCAGAATAAAACGCCCAGAACAGGGAGCATCCAATATATGATTTTTCTGTAACGTTCTGCGTTCATGGTTTCTTTTCCTCTCTTTGGGATGTACCAGGCGTCCCGTCCGCTACCTGGCCGTCATATGCACGATTGCGGCAAGCCTGTCGTCTCCCCGCTGCTCCTGGGCATTGGGCATATAAAAATTATAATCAAAGGTCAGGTGTACCATTTGCCATGGTTCCGCCTCAATGGTGGTATTCACCACCGTGGAGCGGACCGGGATGACCCTCGGCTCCTCCTGGTCCATGGTGATCTTGATGCCCTCCCCTCCGTTCATGACGCCCGGGTACATGATCTCCAGATCAATGCAGCCCGTCTCTCCCGCCATGACTGTAAGGCTGGCATGTTCGTCCATCCATCCGTCCTCATAGTAGCCATAGTCCACCTGGAGCTTCAGTTCTTTCACAAACTGGGTGATGTCCTGGAATCCGTTGTGGTCCGGATCCTCCCGCAGCACAAGCATGCGGTCGTTCACCAGCCCGATATCCCGGATACTGTCTATGAATTCCACCCTGGTCCCCTCCGCTGTCCTGTCCTTGTCATACACCTTAAAGAACGTGCGGGCAGTAAAATCGCTCATCTCATAGCTGTTGCCTATGATATAAATGGTCTTTCCGAAAATACTGTCCCCATACCGCTCATAAGTCTCCTCAGCCAGAGAGTTGTACCTGAGCTGGTTGGGCCACAAATACAGTTTGGGATAGTATCCCCTGTAAAACAACTCCACGGGCAGCATCAGCGCCACATAACAGGCAAACACCACACCCCAGGGCCACAGGCGTTTCAGGTAAAGCTCCGGCTTCACCCCCTGGGTCAGCACCCCATACATATATGCCAGAAACAATAGGGATGCTGTGAGGGAGACATAGACCCAGCGCATTTCCACCCGAATGGTAACACTGGAGGACGCAATGCAGGCCCCGATAAACAGCAGGAACAGGACTGAATTCCAGATGATCCGCAGCCTGGCATCCCTCCGTTTATCCCTTATGAGTTTTACCAGAAAGCCAATGACAAGAATTACAATGGCCAGGTCGGCCGCAAGCACCAGGAGCCGGATCCCCAGCGGGCTCTGGTCCCACGGACAGCCGTTCAGGTGTTCCGGGCCTGCATTGATCCCAAACACATAGGCGGCCTGGCACAGGGCATAGCGGATAGTATCCCCTATGGAAAAGGTGTCCGCCACCTGGGTTCCTCCCGTGCCGGCCGGAAGAATGCTTCCGATGGTAAATGCCCGGATCAGCTGGACAAGGAGGAAGGAACCGATGCTGATCCCCCATTCCCAAGGCCCTTTGGAGCGCTTTACCAGCAATGCGAACAGAAGCAGCGGAAACAGCACCATATACCGTTCATGGACAAAACATACGCCGAAATAAAGGGCGCAGGACAGGTAAATACATCCCTGGCTGTCCTCCTCATTCATATAGCGGTAAAGATACCATAGGATTCCGATGGCCATCCACAGGGCCATGGTCTCCATCAGCCCCAGGACCTGGCCGATCTGGTAGTAAGCCATACGGCTGGACAGATACATAAAACCGCACAGGAAACCGATGGCCTTGGAGCCGGCCAGACGGCGTCCCACAAGGTAGACGGACCATGACACCGCTGCGTTCAGCAGTACGTTAAAGGGCACAAACCAGTTCACATGATTGCCCACCACCGCCATCTCCAGCCAGGCGGCCAGATAGTACAGGAATCGGAACCTCGTACTGCCCACGGGAAATACATACTGCAGGAATCCCTGTTCCCCGTAGCAGGACCAGAAATACAGGTCATCCATGTAAAGCCCCTTGATCTCAATATTCCTGTTCACCCAGATTGCCGTGGCCAACAGAAGCCCCATAAAGATCACATGGTCCTTCCATTCATATTTTTTCTCCATTCTGGAGAAACCGATCCTGGTTCTTGCACTCTCTTTTGTCTCCACTGTACGCGCCTCCTTGTCCCGGGCACCCGGTGCCCTTGCTCTTGCAGGTTTCCTTATGGATGTGTCATGTGGGCCGTCACACGCTCCATGCTGTAATTTTGGTAAAACTCCTCCACAGCCTGCTCCGGATGTTCAGGGGCAGCGCCGTCAAGGGTAACCCTGGCTGTCATATTCCCCCATTCATACCGGATATCGGTAAGGCTTCCCTCCTCGATCATGTCCTCGATCATCTCAAGGGCCCTTGGCTGCCCCGCCAGATATCCTGCCTCCACAAAGAAATATTCCGTACCCGCATATTCCAGGAATTCCTCAAAATAAGCCAGCCTCTTTACCAGATACACGTTTCCGCCGCTGCCCGTCACATCATAGTAGCTCTGAACGCTGCAGGGCAGTTCCAGGACATCGGGGTGGGTCCCAAAAGCAACCACCCTTGTCCTGGGCGTAAAGCTGCCGGCCAGAGCCTGATATCCCTTTTCCCGCCTTCTCACAAGCGCCTCCCGGCGGTGGTCGTAATATCCCCTGTGCTTCAGGCTTATGGGGGTAAATCCGGAATTTCCGGCCCAGCTGGTCAGACAGGTAATAGGGACGTTGCATACCATGAAGAGAATGACCGTCAAGCAGCACAACCTGCCTGCTTTCCCGGCGCCTGCTTCCTCAATCCCGGCTTTCTCAACTCCTGCTTCACCGATCCCCCCGGCCATCCTCATGGAGCTGATGACCACCAATGCATAGAACAATATAAAATAGTTTCCGTCCACCTGGGAAAGGGTATAGATGCTTGCAATACATCCCAGTGCCATAACAGGAACCAGGACCAGGTCAAAGAAAACCCTGGGGTTCCTCCTGTCCCTGCTCTTTACCGCCGACCATATCCAGATAAAAAGGAACAGGGTCACCAGACAGGTTCCCCAGGCAATGATCACATGGTCCATATCCTCCGATACGGGGGCCAGGAGCATTTCCCCAAGGCGCCTTCCCAGACGGGCCAGCTTTTCCTCCACTGTGAGCAGGGACGCATCCCCGATCACATGGCGGAAGGTAAAGGGATATTTAACCGCCCAGCCGATCTTCTCGCAAAAGCCCGCAAAGATGGAGGTCACCGGCACCCCGGTCAAAAGCCAGGTGCGGTACCACAGCCCCGCCACCGCGCCCGCGGGAAATACCAGCAGCAGCCATCCCCTTTTATCCCCCAGGGTGAGACGGCCTGTAAGGATCAGGCACAACAGCGCCACGCCTCCAAGGGCGGTAGAAAATACCAATGCAGTGGGTTTATAGACCATGGTCAGAAGATAGGTACCTATGGCCATAAGAAGCCAGGGCGTTCCCGACTGTCTGCCAGGGCCTTTTTCATCCTTTTTCCCTGTCTCAAATGCCTGGCACAAAAAATAATAGATAATCAGCTGGTGCAGCAGGGTGATGATATCGCTTTTGGCCGTGGCCGCCATGTTCATGATACCCGGTATGGAGGAGAGGACGGCCGCCGCAAACAGCCCCATCCCGCGCCCTTTGACCCGGCTCACCATGGACGCCCCAAGGGCCAGTACAGCCACGGCGATCCACAATGAAAATGCCAGCACGAACCCATATGTGGGCGTGCCGCACAGGGGAAGCACCAGCACCTCCAGTCCTTTGCTGTAGGTATATACCAGGTTGATCATCCCCAGATTTTCATAGATCCCCCTGCCGTTGTCCAGGACATAGGCGGAGCGGAGTCCGTAATGCAGGGAATCATAGTCCAGCTCAATATTCAGGCGTCCTGCCTGGATTAACACCATGGTTATGATAAATGCCAGGAGCCAGGCATGGGACCTGCGCTCCGGCATCCAGCCAAGGAATACGCTCCGGCAGCTCCTGGGGGACCGTTCCCCCTGGGCCGGCATTCTCCGGCGCCTCCTGACAAACAAGGCCCCCTCGGCCAGCAGGGCGGCGGCCCCCATAATCAGCGCGCACCACCGCCACAGGCGGATTCCTCCATGGCCTGTCAGGGAAATGAGGCACACAAACACGATCCAGAATCCGCTTCCGGTCACCAGGGACAAAGACATTTCCAGGATCGTGCATTCCTTTAGTTCAAGGGATATGAGCCGGTGCAGCCATCTGCCCCAAAGCATCAGGGCCGCCAGATACAGGAATGATACCGCCCCAGGAAGGAAGATCCGGTGACACCAGGTAAATACCACGATACCCGCAGCAAGTCCCAGACACCTGACCCACGCTTTTCCCCTGCCCTTCAGCCAGAGCAGGTTCCATATAAATACAGCTCCCACTTCAGCCATCATGGTTCTGGAAGATGCCTCCTTCAGGACAAGGCTCAGGGGACCGGTGACCATTACCTTATGGCATGATATGATAAGAAATATTCCTGCCAGCCCAAAAAGCCCTGCCAGGAGCAGGTTCTCTCTCTTGCTACCTTTCATATATAACCTTTAATCCTTCTGTTCTTTCGATTTTCCAAAACGGATCCGTCACTCATATTCTGCGTAAGCCGACTTATAAAAATGCATCAGAAGACGGGCAACAGGTTCCGGCCAGAAGCGTCTGAACATGATTTCCTCCTCCAGCTGCCTCCTGTTGTCCGCAATACATGCCTTGGTTGTAGCGCCCTCATGGACTCGATAATAGAGAAGGGGACGTTCCACGCAGATAAAACGGCCCCTTTCCCCGGCCAGCTTGTAAAGATTGTCCCAGTCAAGGGCAAACTGGAATCCGGAACACACCAGGGGTACACCCAGCATTTTTTTCTGGTAGGTGGTGGCCGGGCAGCAGATCGGATTGCCAAGGATCAGGGACAGGCGTTTGACCCAGGTCAAACCATTCAGACAGGGCATACGCAGCGGAATGCGCAGCAGACGCTTGATCCAGAGCATTTTATCCCCTGTGATCAGACGGCCGTTCTTTATAATGGCATAGTCCGTGGTAAACACGGTCATATCCGGGTATCTGCCATAGGCTTCCAGCAGTTGGGCCGAATATTCCCTGTGATACATATCATCCTGATGTGCGATGGTGACCAGCTCACCATCCGCCATCTCATAGGCAAAATTCCAGTCATCCCTTATATTGCTCTCCCCATCCCTTACATACAGAGGAATTCCATATTTCCACGCAAGCCCGTCTATGTAGGGGCTTGGGGTGGATGTGCACAGGATCATGTGGCCCGGCAGGCTCTGGGCCTTCAGAGAACGGATACAGCGCTCCAGATAAGGGGAATCCTTGTATGCGCAGATAGAAAACACATGCTTATACTTCATAGAAATGCTCCTCCAGCATCAGGCAAAGGGCGTGGTAAACCGGAAGATGGAGTTCCTGGATCTTAAAGGTCTCCTTTTCCGGAACCACAATGGGCACATCGCTGGCCTTTGCCAGGGCTCCCCCATCCTTTCCGGCCAGGCCAATAACCTTAATTCCCATGGCTTTTGCCACAGCCGCGGCATACATCACATTCTTTGCATTGCCCGATGTGGAAATACCTATGAATACATCTCCCTTTTTTCCATAACCATACAGCTGCTGGGCATAGATCATCTCCCCATCCACATCATTGAGGAATGCGGTGGACAGGGCCGTATGCCCGGTGAGGGCGATTGCGGGAAGCGCTCCCTGAAGTCCCTCCGCCAGCGCAGCGCCCCGCTGGGGATCGGCCTGTCTGAGCGCATGGGCAAACTCCGGGGACACGGGGCGCCGTTTAACAAAGCCCTTCATAAGTTCCCCCACAATGTGTTCACTGTCCGCGCAGCTTCCTCCGTTGCCCGCGATGAGGACCTTTCCCCCTTGCTCATAACAATCCTTTAAAAGCTCATAAGCGGCCCGGATATCCTCCTTTACCGCTTCAAGCACCGGATATCTTCCGGTCAGTTCCTCCAGATATTCCATCTCTTTCATGGGTTCACACCTGTCCTTTCTCCACAATCCACCGTGCCGCGTCCATAAGGGTCTCGCCATAATGATCGTACACAGGGTTTACTCCCCGGTCCATATCCTTTTGGTGCTGCTCCCTGCCGTATCCGGTGCCCACCAGAATGGAGGCAATGCCGTAATTCCTTCCCGCTTCCACGTCCAGCAGTTTATCGCCCACCATAAAGGAATGGGCCTTGTCCACTTCAAAGTCCTTTTCCGCCATCTCAAACATACCGGTCCCGGGCTTGCGGCATCTGCACTGGGTTTTGTATTTTCCCAGACCATGCTCCGGATGGTGGGGGCAGTAATAGTAGGCGTCAACGGCCGCCCCCTCCCGCTCCAATACACGGTTCATATAGCGGTGCAGCGCCTCCACATCCGACTCCTTATAGTACCCCCTGGCCACCCCTGCCTGATTGGTCACCACCACCAGCCGGTATCCGGCCTGTTTCAGCAGCCTCAGCGCCTGGGGAACGCCTGGGATCAGCTTTAAGTCCTCCCGTCTGTGAAGATAGTGGACCTCCTCATTCAGGGTACCATCCCTGTCTAAAAATACAATTCGTTCCATTCAGATCATATCTCCCTGTATCCGGCTTACAGGCCGAACCTGTACTCTCCGTCAGGCATATGGACCGTCACCTGGTCATACTGCCATCTGTCGTCATCCATAACCCAGCTCTGGGCTCCCCGCAGTTCAAAGTTCCAATCAGCCAGCTGGCCTCCTACCTGCTCCATGCGGGCCGCCACCTTGTGGCGCACATTATAGGGGCAGTACATCAAAAGATAGCCTCCCCCGCCGGCTCCCAAAAGCTTTCCGCCCAGGGCCCCTGCTTTCAGGGCCTCGTCATAGAGCTCATCAATCTGGGGTGTGGTTATCTTGGAGCTCATGCGCTTTTTGCTCTGCCATCCATAGTCCAAAAGCTTTCCGAAGCTGTGGAGGTTGCCCTTTAACAGCTCATCCTTTAATGCATAGGCCAGGGCCTTCACCTCGCACATGGCCTGAAAACTGTCCTTTTTCTCATAGTTTTGGACCTGGTCCTTGATAATGTTGGCGGATACATGGATCTTTCCCGTGTAGCAGAGCAGCAGGTTGTACTGCAGCTCATGGATGATATCCTTCTTAATGCGCAGAGGATTCACCACCACATTATTGCGTCCATGGAACTCGATAAAATTAAATCCGCCAAAGCTGGCCGCATACTGATCCTGGTAACCTCCATCGATCCCCAGATCCAGACGCTCCACCTGGTAAGCCAGGTCCGCCATGGCATAGGCGTCCATCATGGTTCCCTTCCAGCGGGACATGGCCATGAGCATGGCTACCATCACCGTGGAGGACGTTCCAAGACCTGAGCCCGGAGGCGCGTCACACTGCAGGAACACCTCGCAGCCCTGCTTGATATCCATGGCCTTTAAGGCGGCGGTTACCAGGTCCAGCTTTCCGTTATAGACATAATTCTCATTTGTATTGTATTTGACCGTCATATCAAAATCAATGGAATTCACAATGATCTGGTCATCCTCCCTGGGGACAATGGAACAATACGCATATTTATTAATGGTGCTTCCGATAATGGCCCCGCCCTGTTCCTCGCAGAACGGCGCCACATCGGTTCCCCCTCCGCCAAAGCTTACGCGAAGGGGCGCCCTTCCTCTGATCACCATATAACCTTCCTCCTCACATCTTCCTGGAACTGGTAGTATGCCTCGGGAATGCCGATATCGATAAAATATCCGTCATTGACAAAACCTCCCAGCCTTTTTTCCTCGCCCAGCCATCTGGGTATCATGTCATTTTCCAGTGAAACCTTTCCCTCCGGGATCCTGTCAAGCAGCTCCCTTTTCATCAGGTAGACGCCGCCGTTAATGGTCCCTGTTCTGGCTTCCTCTGTTTTTTCGTTAAATGCAGTGAGTATCCCTTCCCGGTCCAGGACAGCCTGTCCATATCTGGACACATCCTCCACTTCCCGCAGTACAAGGGCCATGTCCAGATCCCGGACATCCATGATCTTGGACAGCCGCGTATAATCGATCTGATAAAATGTATCCGCATTGAGGACATAGAACCTGTCCTGTGTGATCAGACGGCCCGCATTCTTAATAGCCCCCGCTGTTCCCAGCAATGTCTCCTCATAGGCGTAGGAAGCATGAAATCCAAACCTGTCTCCACTGCCAAAATGCTCCTCCACCATGGAACCCTTATACCCCACGGCAAAGATAATGTCCGTGATCCCGTGGCGCACCAGCTCCCTGGTCACATACTCCATAAAAGGGCGTCCTTCAATCAGCGCCATGGGCTTGGGCCGGTCGCTTACCACGCTGCGAAGCCGTGTGCCAAGTCCGCCGGCCAAAAGTATTGCTTCCATTCCTCATCCTCCATTCGGTCCGTTTTTCCGTCTGTCCTTCCGGTCTGTTCTTCCGGTCTGTCCGCCGGTCCGGTCTGCTGCAACGGCCAATGCACATCCTTATCTCTGTGTAAAATCTTCCTCAATTACCTTCCAGGCCCCATCCAGGCTGAAATATTTCTTAATATAATCCTGGGTTTTGCGGCAAAGTTCCCTGCACCGCTCATTGTCCTGGTACAGGTTTACCACCCGGTCCGCGAACTGCTCCGCCTCGTCTGCCGTCTCCAGGACGGATTCCACAAAGGGAATGCCCTCCGCTCCCGTGGAGGTGGTCACAATGGGAGCGCCATTGTAAATGGCCTCCACCACCTTGCCCTTGACTCCGGCTCCGTACCGGAGGGGCACCACCACCAGCTTGCAGCTTGCATAAAGGCTTTCCAGTTCCTCCTCGCTTACAAACCCCTTGATGATGATTCCATTTCCATCCTGCTCCAAGGCCCTGATCTCATCCGTCACCTTAGAGCCCACCACGTAAAACTTTATGCCCGGTATGCGCTCCCTGATCCCCGGGAAGATCTCCCTTGCAAACCAGAGCACCGCATCCGCGTTAGGCGGATGGGCAAAGCCGCCCACAAACAGCAAACCTTCCCTTTTTGCAAAGTCATCCCGGATGTCCGTAAGGAATGTGTCATATACATAAGCGGTTATGGCCTTTGCCCGGATGCTTCCGTCAATGGCATGGATGGCATCGATCTCCACATAGGAGGGATAATAAGATACCGCTGCCTTATGCATCATGGTCAGTTCCACGGATTTCCAGTAATCCGCTTCCCGCTTGATCTCAATATCCCCGGTCAGGGCATACTCCCTTCCCAGACGCAAAAAATGCAGGTCATGGCCATAATAGATCACCTTTATCCCGGTGTAATCCCTGATATAATCCACATACTTGGTGGCGATATGGGGACGGTTCAGGTAAGCATAGGAAATCTCATCCCCATTTTCCTTAAGCCAGTCCCAGATGCCGGCCGCGTATCCATCGCCGTAGAGCACCTCGATCCCCATCTGCTGCAGGGTGGTGGAATAGGGCTCCTCGTGAAGGAAATTATCGCCCAAAAACTTCACCACATATCCCTTTTTCAGGAACATCTTCAGGTACTGGTATGTGGTCTTGGAACCGGCGTCCCTGTCAAAGGTGGGCACATAGTGGTCCACCACCAGGATAATCTCCTTTCCCTGGCTGCGTTCCCTTGCCCTAAAGGGATTGGGATTGCCCGTATTGACGCACTGCCCCTTCAGCTCCACCGCCCATTTTTCCTTCAGCTTTTCACTGTTCTCCACCTGATAGCGCTTAAGCCCGGTACCATTCACATCCGTGCCATTGGAAATGCCTTCATAGTGGATCACCTTGGACAACGGCTGGTACACTACCCGGTACCCGGCCTTTCTCACCTCAAACGCAAGGTCCGAATCCTCGCAGTAAGCCGGCGCATACCGCTGGTCAAATCCTCCGATCCGCTTCCACAGGGACGCGGGCAGCAGAATGGCTGCTCCTGATATATAGTCTACATCTTTTACATAATTGTATTCCGCTTTGTCCGGGTCATCCAGACGGCCGTAGTTCCAGCCGGAGCCATCGCTCCAGATAATGCCGCCTGCTTCCTGGAGACGTCCGTCCGGGTACACCAGCTTAGATCCCACCATGCCGATGGAGGGATCCGACTCAATCAGTGTTACAAGAGATGAAAGCCATCCTCGGGTCACCTTGGTGTCATTGTTCAGGAACATGATATATTTGCCCCGCGCCGCCTCTGCGGCATGGTTGCAGTTTCTCAAAAATCCCTGGTTTGTCTGGTTGCGGCTGATGACCAGGCCTTCCACATACTGGTCCAGCCGGGCGGTGGCATCCGTGGATACATCATCGGCAATAATGACCTCATATGTCACATCCTTTGTAAATTCCAGGATCGACTGAAGGCAGGCATAGGTGTAATGCACCTGGTTGTAGCAGGGAATGACAATGGATACCATGGGGCCTTCCCAGCCTCCGGGTCCCTCTTTTCCCTGGCCCGGCACCTGGGGGAACCTTAGTCTGCCATATTTCAGGTAATCCTCCCCGATTTCAAAATCCCCATTGATCAGGTTTCGCCCCTCTTTGGCCGCATACATCCTGCCGTAACGCACCGGGTGTTTTACCGTATTAAAACAATAGTTCAGGATCTTGCGTTTCCTGGTCCCCTTTGGGAATACCCGGTTCACCCCATTGCCCAGCTTGCGGCGCAGTTTGAATATAAGGGCTTCGTGGCCGTTCAGATAGGTGGCCAGCTTGCCAAGCTCATCAATCTCATGGCGCAGGTCCCTGATCATCACCTCCAGGTTGGCCACATGGTTGTTGGTCAGGCGCTGCACCTCCTGTTCCTTGCGGATCTGGAGATTCTTTTCCTCCACCTCTGCCTGGAGCTGGTTGATCCTGTCCTTTGCCCTGGCAAGGCCCTGGTCTGCCTGCCTCAGTTCCTCCAATGTGGTCACCTTCTGGCTGTAGCCTGCCAGATATCCCTGGTTTCCATCCCCGTGCACATAGGACTGGAAGGCTCTTTCCATGGAAGCATACACGGACGCCATCTCCCCGGATACTGAGAATTCCTTCAGAAACCCTTCCAGCCCTTCATAGTCCAGTAAGTTTTCATATTTATAATAGAAATAAGCCAGATTACGGTATTGTACAAAATGGGCCGGTACGGGAAAATCAAACACCCATTCGTAATCCAGACAGTACAGACCGTCTTCCCTGCCGTCCTCTCCCTCTACGACCATCAGATTTTCAAACAGCCCGTCAATGTTGCTCACACGGTAGGAACTGTCGCTGATATCCGGTATCTCCCCAAATACCTCCGTAAACTCAGGTGTAACGGCAAAGGGCATGATCTGGTCCTCTGGCACGCCAAAGAGCACCTTCATGGCTGCCTCTATAGCCTCCACAGGCGCTTTTCCTTCCCTGATCTCCCTGCCCAGACGTTCTGCCAGTGTCTCTCCACGCAAAAAGGAAAACCGCACCGTCATCCCGTCCCGGGATATATCCGGCTCCAGCACACGGACCGAAGGGTTAAATTCCTGGAGTTGTCCGTATTTCTTCTGAAAGGAAAGAATATGCCAGCTTCCCTGGCTCCCAAGAGCCGCCTTTTCCACATAGCGGGTTCCCTTTTCCTCCAGAATGCTGGTCCGGATCTGGAATTTTCCTTTCCTGGTACGGTTATATTTTGTGAAGATGGTTTTCTGGGCAGAGGCATCCGCTGACGCCACAATTAAAAATCCATTGGCAAACCGTCCAAAGTCCCCCTCGCTGATAAGCCTGTCAAAGATCTCTTCCTCATGAAAACAGGCATACCGCGGTTTGTCATAGGCCATATCCATGTGGGTAATGTCACCCTTGCCCGGAAGATAGCGGTCTGAATAAATGGACACAGGCAGCCTGTGATCCGGCATAGGGTAGTAGAACTCAACCCGGGGCAGTCCGGCATCCAAAAAGGCTGCCTCAAGCTCCCCCTTCATCCAGGCGCCCTCCTGTGGGTCATGTCCGCCTCCTGCCAAAAACCGAAGCCCTATGGTATTCTCACATGCAAATACAAGGCGGCCATGATCCTTCAGGTATTTCCCGGCCCGGCCTATGATCTGTCTTATATCAGCCTTTTGCCCCGTTCCGCTGCTCGGCCCTATGAGGAAAACCCAGTCAAACCTGCTCTCCCCGTCCTCCAGTCCATAGGTAATATTGGACTTGTCCCGGTTCCGTTCCCGGTTAACGGCCAGATTTTCATCCCTGCTGTCCATCACCGTCACATGGGCACAGCGGTCAGCCAGGAGCCCGGTGAACGCACCGTAACCGGATCCTATCTCCAACACCTGGTCATGGACAGAGAGATCCAGCCACTCCAGAAGATTCTCCCGGACAGGAGTCAGGGCATGAAGCACCTCCGGACGGTGGTCTGATGTAAGCGCCCGCTCTATGCCTTCCTGCGTGCTGCCGTATGTTTTAAATAAATCTAAGATTTCATAACTGATGTCGTTCATGAATTTCCTCTTTTTACTTTAGCATGTTAACTGTCACTGCTTTTCTTTTCTGCCCTGACCTGGGACTCCATATCATATACGCCCACTGTGTTCTTGTTGGATATCACGGTGATATTGGTCACATTATACAGGCGGTGGTACACCACGTGCTCCCCGTGTTCAAATCCGGTACAGGACATGCTCAGCAGATATTCGCCTCCCTGAAGCGTCATCTTCTGGGTAAACTCCACGGTATATTCATCCCCATTTTTCACCGGCTTTATGTCCGCTCCCTCAAACATGGTGTTGGTGCCGGTCAGATCCGTGCCCTTTTTGTCCTTGATCGTATAGGTGAAAATGGGTGCGTCAATCTCGGTGTTAAACCGGATGCACTCCTTGATCGTAAACATTTCCCCTTTAAGGAGAAGGTTGGTGATATTGCCCCTCTCATCAAAGAGGCCCAGGTCATAGATCTCCGCCCGTCCGTCCCCGTATTCCGTCCTGTCAAAGTTAATGGTCAGCTGGTCCTTCATGAGTTGGCCTGTTACATGGCCTTCCTCCTTTTGATCCAGGCCCATGCCTCCGGAAAAGTCAGACATCCCTACCGGATCCTCGGCCTTTTCCCTGTCCAGCTCCGCTTTCAGGGAATCCATCTGACCGGCCAGTATCTTCTTATATAGATCCACCATATGGCCGGGCTCGCCCTCCGACACAAATTCACCCTTGTTTAGCAGCACTACCTTGTCACAGTATTTGATGATGCTCCCCATGTCATGGGTCACCATCAAAATGGTCGTTCCCTTCTGGCGTATCTCCTCCATCCTGCGGTAGCATTTCGCCTGGAAAAATACATCTCCCACGGACAGAGCCTCATCCACGATCAGTATCTCAGGATCCACATTAATGGCTAACGCAAAAGCCAGCCGTACAAACATACCGCTGGAATAAGTCTTCACCGGCTGGTATACAAAATCCCCGATCTCCGCAAAGTCCAGAATATCCTGAAGCTTGGCGTCCATCTCCTTTTTCGTATACCCCATCATGGTGCCGTTCATATATATATTTTCAATTCCCGTGTAATCCATATTAAAGCCGGCGCCCAGCTCCAGCAGGGCCGATATCTTTCCATTCACTTCCACCTGGCCTGTGGTGGGGGTCAGAACACCTGTGATGATCTTTAAAATGGTGGACTTGCCCGAACCGTTGGTTCCTATGATACCTACGGTCTCGCCTTTTTTTACCTGGAAGGACAACTGGTTCAATGCATAAAAATCCCTGTGGTAATTCTTATGGGAAATGCTCATGGATTCCTTCAGCCTGTCAATGGGTTTCTCATATAGTCTGTATACCTTTGTCACATCCGCAACATTGATGGCATACCCGTTGTCTTGATCTTTTACTGGCATAAAACAATCTCCATCCTGAAACATGTCTGTTTAAAAACAGGTTCCGGCAGCAGCACGTCCCATCTCCCGGAAACTATGGCCCCGAAGAAGATGACGTAGAAGGCTACGCCGGCTGAATCGGGGCCAATGTACCGCGAAGCGGGCGCGCTATGTCCCACTGTGCCGGGCAGGGCCTGGCGGATCCGTTGGGACAGACTGTCGGAAATGAATTTTTAAACACGCTATGGGCATAAGTATAGCATACAATGCGATATTTTTATACCTCAAACAATATTTTTCAAAAAAAGTTAAGGATTCCTATTGACATTTTTAACTGTATGTTTTATAGTTACAGTATGAACTGTATTAAAACCAATTACAGGAAGGAGCCATGTGATGAAGAAACTAAATCCCACCCTATTTGCTGTTTTTCTCCTGTGCGGCGCCGCCCTGGCCGCGTGCAGCACATCCGGCGGCACCGCAACAGCTGCTCCCCCGCCTTCTGCGCAGGCAATGCCCCAGGAAGCACAGCCCCAGGAAGCACAGGGCACCTACCGCAAGATCACGGCCCAGGAAGCAAAGGCAATGATGGATAAGGGAGACGTTACGGTGGTGGATGTGCGCAGGTCGGATGAATATGCGGCAGGACATATCCCCGGCTCCATCCTGGTTCCAAATGAGGAGATCGGCGACACACAGCCGGAAGAACTTCCGGACCTGGACGCGGTCCTTTTAGTCCACTGCCGCACCGGGATAAGGAGCAGGCAGGCCTCCGACAAATTGATCAAATTGGGATATACCAATGTCTATGATTTTGGCGGCATTGCAGATTGGCCCTATGACACGGTGACAGAGTGAAATAAAACCCTGTCCGTCCTCTTATAAGTTTGGCTTAAAGGAGGAATCTTAAACATTAGATATAAGAATGAATGTTTGGTGATTTTTGTCACATAACTCTCCGCTAAAATGTGGTATGCTATAAGCAGTTAATGAAATAATAATATTGAATATAAATCAGGAGGTTTTATCATGGAAATTAAACATTTATCTAAAAGCGAATTTGATCAGGCAGTAAACGCTGGGGATGATCTGGTGATCGTTGATTTCTTTGCAACATGGTGCGGTCCCTGCAAGATGCTTTCACCCGTTGTAGAGCGTATGGCTGACAAGTACGGGGACGTACATTTTTATAAGGTAGATATTGATGAGGAGATCGATCTTGCTTCCCGTTTCCAGGTCATGAGCGTTCCCACCCTCCTCTACATGAAAAGGGGCGAGATCGTTGGTAAGTCCGTAGGTCTTGTGTCCCCGGCCGATATGGAGCGGGAGATCCAGAAGAATAAATAGTCTGCACGATCCTTACAAAATTGGTAACAGTTCAGAACGGCGGGAAAATGGGTGCAAAAGCGGGCATTAAGCTTGCTTATAAGTCCGTTTTTACACCCATTTTCACATCGGACGGACATCCGATGCTTCTTGACCGGCTTTTCCGGTCAAGAAGATGAGCTGTCCTGAACAGTTACCAAAATAGATTTAAAAACCGCGGTCCCTCACACAGGCCGCGGTTTTTAATTTTTATACGGTACATCTGTACACCGCTTCCGTACATTGCTTCTATGTGACCGCGGTCACCGACCCTATCCCCGGTATGTGGTATCCTTTAACAAGATACAGTGTACTCCCATAGTCTCCCGCTACCCGGATTTGCGGGATGACTCCGAGAGTACCTACAGCAAACCGGAGGTATTTAATAATGAAACCCTTATCTAAATCCATTGCCTATGTTCACCAAGACGACTGCGTTGCCTGCGGCTGCTGCCTTAAGGTATGTCCACGCCAGGCCCTGGACATCTGGAAGGGCTCCTACGCAGTGGTACACCCGGACCTGTGCGTGGGATGCGGCAAATGCTCCAGGGAATGTCCTGCATCTGTCATTGATATCATTCCCCGCCAAATAAAAACCAACTCATCTTCAGACAACCGGAAAGGAGAAGCATAGTATGGGCAGCACATCAAAATCAGATTCCATTTCCCGGAAAACAAAAGCCGGTTCCGGCAAACACTGGTACGATTATTTATGGATCGCCTCCCTCGCTTACCTGATCCTGGGATTTTTCAACATCATGTTCGCCTGGCTTGGACTGATTTGTTTTCTGGTCCCTCTGTTCATCTCCCTGTCCACAGGCTCCAAGCTTTACTGTAACCGGTACTGCGGCAGGGGACAGCTGTTTTCCGTTATAGGGAAAACATTCCGCCTTTCCTCCAACCGGCCCATTCCCAACTGGATGAAGTCCAGGGCATTCCGCTACGGCTTCCTTGTCTTTTTCCTGGTCATGTTCTGCCAGATGCTTTTGGGCACCTACCTGGTGTTCAGGGGAAGAACCGGTTTAAAACAGGTGGTGACTGTGCTCTGGACCTTCCGCCTTCCCTGGAACCACGCCTATTACGTTACAGGGCTTCCCCTGTGGATGTCACAGTTTGCATTCGGCTTTTACAGCGTGATGCTCACCTCCACCATACTGGGCCTGGTTACCATGGTACTGTTCCGCCCCCGCTCCTGGTGCGTCTATTGTCCCATGGGCACCATGACCCAGATGATCTGCAAAGCCAAAGCAGGCACTCAGACAGATTCTTTGACAAAGGACAAAAAACAGGATACACTTATGGCAGATGAGTGTGCTCCCGGAATCTCCCGGCACACAGATTTGTGAGATGATTTTTTGTTAAAGGAGGAACATCTGCCATGAGTACTGTTTCCTATAATATAACAGAGACCTTAAAAACCAGCTATCCCTTCTGGGACCATCTCAGTCCCGGACAAAAGGACCAGCTGGTTTCCTGTTCCCACATCCGCGCCTACTCCCCCGGCAGCTTTATCCACAGCCGCTCCGAGGAGTGCCTGGGTGTGATCCTTGTGCTTTCAGGCCAGGTCCGCACCTATATCCAGTCTGAGGAAGGACGTGAGGTAACCCTGTTCCGGCTGGGTGCCGAGGATGTGTGCACTCTTTCCGCTGCGTGTATGATGCAGGAAATCACATTTGACATTTTCATAGAGGCTGTGGAGGAATCCACCCTTCTCATCACAACGGCTGCCTGCATCCACCGCCTGATGGAGGATAATATCTATACGGAAAATTACATTTACCGCCGGACAGCGGAACGTTTCTCCGATGTGATGTGGTCCATGGGCCAGCTCCTCTTTTCCAGCTTTGACAAACGCCTGGCCGCATATCTGGCCGATGAGCAGGTTAAGTCCCGGACCAACACCATTTCCACCACCCATGAACAGGTTGCAAAAAATCTGGGTACGGCCCGGGAAGTGGTTTCCAGGATGCTGAAATATTTTGAAAAGGAAGGGATTGTTTCCCTTGGAAGGGGGACCATCACGGTGGTGGACACCCGGAAGCTGCGTAAGCTGCTGGCATAAGGCCCTTATCCTGTTTTGGAGTTTCCCGGAAACTCCTCCCCCTTGCAGATTTCCACCAAGGTCCTTGCGCTTTGGGACAAAAACTTGTTCTTATGGTAGATCACGGAGTATTTGCGGCTCAGGGCCATTCCCTTGATCTTAAATTCCGCAATCTCCCCCTTTTTAAGGCTTTCCTGCACAAGAGAATATGGCAGGATGGATATCCCCAGCCCTGACCTGACCCCGTGAAGAATGGCCTGATTGCTGGCGCTCTGCCACAGCGGAGCAACCGCCAGCTCCTGGGCGGCCAGCAGACCATCAAATATCTCCCTGCCCGCGCTCCCCTTTTCCCTGAGGATAAAATCCTGATCCTTCACTTCGGCCAGTTCCTTCAGCGTCCTGCCCGCAAAGGCATGTTCCACGGAACAGATAAAAGCCAGCCTGTCCCCCTGGAAGCTCTCGCTGAGTATATAGCTGCTGTGGGATACCCCCTCTATGACTCCGATATCGATCTGATTATCCAGGATCTGCTGCTCAACACTCCCGGAATTTCCAATGAATGCCTCCACCCGGACGGAAGGATATACCTGCTTTAACCTGTTGATATACTGGGGAAGCAGATAGGTGCCAATGGTAATGCTGGTGCCCACCCTCAGCTGTCCCACCGCGTCCTGGTCCCTGATCCCCTGCTCCATCTCGTCAAACAGGTCTATAAGATGTCTGGCATACTGAAGGGCCCTGCGCCCATTATCCGTCAGGTACAGCTTGCGTGAGATCCGGTCAAACAGCTTTACCCCATAATATTCCTCCATCTCCGATATGGCCAGGCTGATGGACGGCTGGGCAATAAACATCTGGGCCGATGCCGCCGTCATACTCCCCGTCTCACATACAGCCACAAAGATCCGTAAGTGGCGCAGCGTCATACTATTTCTCCTTTCCAATTTTCCCGGCCCATGGATCAGCCGAAAATATATAATGGTTTTATTATAAATATTATTTAATTATAGTATTTTACATATATATTTGCAAGCTGTATAGTGTATAGAGACAGAATAAACGCGGAAAGGAAGTACTCCCTATGGTCGTCAATGTAAAATCCCAGCCCGCGTCCCATCCAAAGGGGCGCCGCTCTTTATTATGTAAGCTTTTTATCTCTACCCTGTACCTGAGCACCTTTACCTTTGGAGGCGGGTACGTGATCATCACCCTGATGAAAAAGAAGTTCGTGGACGAATACCACTGGATCGATGAGCAGGAAATGCTGGACCTGGTGGCCATTGCCCAGTCCTCTCCGGGGGCCATTGCCGTCAATGGCGCCATTGTGGTGGGCTACAAGCTGGCGGGCATGGCCGGCGTTCTCACCTCCGTGTTAGCCACGGTCATCCCTCCCTTTGTCATCCTCTCTGCCATTTCCCTGTTCTATGCGGCGTTCCGCTCCAACCTGGTGGTGGGCTGGATGCTGGGCGGCATGCAGGCCGGAGTGGGAGCCGTCATTGCCCAGGTCGTGTGGGAAATGGGCAGCGGTATTGCAAAGAACCGGCAATGGATCTCTGTATGCATCATGATCGCTGCGTTTGTTGCCAACTATATTCTTAATGTGAACGTGATCCTGATCATCCTGATCTGCGCCCTGATCGGTGTGGCCCGCACCCTCCGAGCGGAAAAGACGCGCAAGGAAGGAGGCCGGACATTATGATTTATTTTCAGCTGTTCCTGAGTTTTCTTCAGATTGGCGCCTTTAGCTTTGGAGGCGGATATGCCGCCATGCCCCTGATCCAGAATCAGGTGGTGGACCTGCACCATTGGCTGAACCTGGCTGAGTTTACCGACCTGGTAACCATTTCCCAGATGACCCCCGGACCCATTGCCATCAATTCAGCCACCTTTGTGGGGACCCGGATCGCCGGAACCCCAGGCGCCCTGGCAGCCACGGCCGGGTGCGTGCTGCCCTCCTGTATCCTGGTAACCCTGCTGGCACGTATCTATCTGAAGTACCGAAACCTGAGCATTATACAGGGTGTGCTACAGTCCTTAAGGCCCGCGGTGGTGGCCATGATCGGCGCTGCCGGTGTCAGCATCCTGGTGACGGCCTTCTGGGGGCTGGGCGGATTTACGCCGGACCTCCAGGCGCTCAACCTGCGCTCTGTCTGCATTTTCCTGGGCGCTCTGGTACTGCTGATACGTTTTAAAATGAGCCCTATCCTGGTAATGGTGCTGTCCGGCGTGTTTGAGACAGTGTGCCAGCTTATCATGCGGTTCCTGCCGTACAAATGAAACCCATTGACTTTATATCCCTTACGCTATAGAATACCATATAGAATATAATAAGCGGCCGCTTGTCGGCCGCCTATTTTTCCATATCAGGGGGATTAAAATGATTGCTGAAATCATCACACTTGGACTGTTTCTGGCAGGGCTTGGCCTGTGTATCTTTACAGGAATACAAATCCTGTACGCGCTTTTGTTTGGGCTTGCCTGCTTTTCCCTCTACACCCTTTCCAGAGGGTATTCTGTCAGGGAAACCTGCTCCATGCTGGGAGAAGGCATGGGAAAAGTTAAGAATATCCTTATCATCTTTGTGCTGATCGGCTCCCTTACATCCATCTGGCGCACCTGCGGCACCATTCCCTTTATCCTGTACCATGCCATGGGGTTGATCGATCCCAGGTTCTTTGTGCTGTGCACATTTCTCCTGTGCTCCATGATGTCCTTTCTCACAGGCACCTCGTTTGGGACTGCCAGCACCATGGGTGTTATCTGCATGCTGATATCCAACGCGGCCGGTCTGGATCCCGCCCTCACAGGAGGAGCGGTCCTCTCCGGCAGCTTTTTTGGGGACCGCTGTTCCCCCATGTCCTCCAGCGCCCAGCTGGTGTGCACCCTGACCAGGACCGATATTTACACAAACCTGAAAAATATGTGCCGCACCTGTCCCATTCCCCTGCTCATAAGCTGTATCCTGTACGTGGCTCTGGCAGGAAGGGAAACAGGGGCGCAGGTGGACAGCGGCCTGTTGGCACTGTTCCGGGACAACTTCTCCCTTCACCCGGCAACAGCCCTTCCCGCCCTTATCATTCTCGGACTGGCCCTTTTCCATGTGGATGTAAAATACGCCATGGGTGCCAGTATTGCTGCCGCTGCCGTGGTGGCGGTCCTGTATCAGGGGGCTATGCCTGCGGATCTTATGAAAAGTCTCTGGACCGGTTACCGGGCAGAATCCGAAACACGCCTGTCATCCCTGTTAAATGGAGGCGGTATATCCTCCATGGTCAAGGTGGGCATCATTGTACTGATCTCTTCCTCCTACTCCGGCATTTTTTCCCGTACCCGCCTGCTGGCCGGTGTGAAATCCGCACTCCAGCGCTCAGCCAGGATCTTTACGCCGTTTGGGACCGTGGTGGTCACTTCCGTACTGTCCTGTGCCGTAAGCTGCAACCAGAGCCTGGCAACCATACTGACCTGCCAGATGTGCGGTACCCTGTATCCCAGCAAGGAAAAACTGGCTCTGGCCCTTGAAGATACCGTGATCGTGCTTGCGGCCCTGGTTCCCTGGGGAATTGCAGGCGCCGTACCTGTGGCCACCATCGGAGCGCCCATGGTGTGTATGCTGTACGCATTTTACCTGTACCTGCTTCCCGTGTGGAATTTGCTCACTGCCTTTTACCATGAACGGCCCAAAGCGCCGGTGCCTGCCTCTCACTCATGAAGCTCCAAAGGAAGGCCGTCCGGGTCATGGAAAAATTCCTTCAGCTTATCATCTCTGCTCCTATGGTATAACTCCATCCGCCATCTTGGAATGTTGCCCTTACATCTGTAAAATAATATGCACCTGTGCCGCTTCTGTACTTTCTCGCATTGCAGTTCACAGTGATCACATCGCCATCCCCGCCCTCATTGGCCGTCTCCGTGACGGATATCTCCTCAATGGTTATAAGTATCCCATGTTCCAGGCCCTTTTGGGGGTCCATGATCCCATCCTGTGTCAATTGCTCCGGCGTGGAGAGGAATCCCCATACATTAAAACTACCGCCTCCCATGTACGCCAGGCCTTCCTTTTCCGCATCAGTCAGGGATTCCATCTGGGTTAAGTCAAAATAGCTCTCTGTGACCCCGTCATTCAGCCCGGGATCCACCTCCGCCAGATCCCGGATCAGCTGTTTGTAGAATTCCAGTTCCCTGCTTCCCCTTTCCTCCGTGACCTGAAGTTTCCGGTAACTAAACTGCCCAGGATATGTTTCCTGCACAGCCCCATTCCAGGTCAGGTCCACGATCATCCCTGTTTCCAGGTCCGATACCTGGATCGCCTTCTGATCCACATCTTTCAGAACCTCACCGTGCCCCACATGGTACAGGCCTTTCATATCATCCAGGCCGCAGACCAGCATGCTGCTTTCCTTTACATCCAGGATCTCAAAACGATTAACGGTTTCTTCCATCGGGGGCGGAGTATCTTCATTTCCCTGTATTCCCGTTGTCCCCGGCATTCCTGCCTCCTCTGCTGCTCCTGGTGTGTCCGTCTCTCCCGCTGCTCCTGCTGTTCCTGTCTCCACCGGCGTTCCTGCTGTCCCAGCCCCATCCGCTCTCTGGCTGCATCCGATCAGCACCGCCATGCACAGCATTAGGATCCAGGCCCCGCTTCTTCCTGTGATCATCCGTTTCATGTCCCATGTTCCTCCTTCTCTCGCTGTAGTGTCAGTATGCTTTGATTATATCAGAACTGCGGAGCCCATACCTTATTATTTACTGAATATTACATTACCGTGATATTAATATTCATCTCTTACCGGCGATTGGGATCTGCCTCAAGATGAAGTCTCCGGACAACGGAATTAAGGGGAAACTGAAAATAAAAAGGATCCCCTTTGTCAGTTTGGCTGAGCCAGGGGATCATACTTGATTCTTTCTTTACAATGATTGGGTTCCAAAGGAATTTCAAATAATCATCCCCGGGTGACGGTCCTTTGTTTTACCGCCGCCTCCACCTCCGCCAACTCAGGCATTGAGCGCAAAGCCCCCTTCCTGGTGGTGACAATGGACGCCGCCCCGCTGGCGCCTGTGAGCATTTCTCCGACCTTATCCATGGTCAGGGATCCCAGCGGATGGTCCAGGAGATAATTCAGGCAATATCCGCAGAACGTATCTCCCGCTCCCGTGGTGTCAATGGTCCGGTCCGTTAAAAACGCCTCTGCTTTCAGGGAATTTCCGGCCCAGTAAGCCCTGCTCCCTTCTGCTCCTGCCGTGACCAGAATAAGGGGAATACCATATGTATCCTGTAAACGGCGCACCCCTTCCCCCTCATCCTCGGTCCGGGTCATGAAACTCAGCTCTTTATCCTCGATCTTCAGGATATCGCACACAGATACCCCGTAAATCATCTGTCTCCTGGCCTCCTCCATATCCTCCCAGAGAGGCGGACGGAGATTGGGGTCAAAGGAAATCATACATCCGCTGGCCTTTGCACATTCCACCGCCTTCTTGGTGGCCCTGCGCACTCCATCGTGGGTCATGGACAGGGTGCCAAAGTGAAATATCCTGGAATGGCGGATCATATCCAGATTCACCTCATCCGGCCTCAGGGCCATATCAGCGCCGGGGTTACGGTAAAATGAGAAACTCCTGTCCCCCGATCCGTCTATGCTTACAAAGGCAAGGGTTGTATGGACCTCATCCGACATGACCAGGCCGTCCAGGCCAATGCCTGCTTCCATAATAGCATCTTTCAGGAACCTTCCATGAATATCATTTCCGATCTTACCGATAAATCCCACCTGCCTGCCGCATTTTGCCAGCATGGCCAGGACATTACACGGTGCGCCGCCCGGATTCTGCTCCAGGACAGGATTTCCCTGGGCGCTCAATCCGGAGGGAGTGAAGTCGATCAAAAGCTCTCCCAGCGCTGTCACATCATAGTTTGTCATTGTCTTCCCCTCTCCGTTCACGTCTCTTATTCCTGTACGTTGATGATAACCTTCATGGTGCTCTCCCTGTTCTCATCTATGTACTGGTAGGCCTTCAGGTAATCCCCAAACGCAAAATGCTTGGAAACCAGAGGCGCCAGCACCACCTTTTTCTCATTCACAAGACGGATGGCATCCAGATAGTCCTCATTCCGGTACATCATGCTGGTGTTCAGGTCCAGCTCATGGTCGTTGAGAACCGCCAGGTCAAGCTGTCCCGGACCTGCAAATACGGCCACCAGGATGATGACGCTTCCCTTGCGGGCATATTTGATCGCCTGGCCCATGGTAATGTTGTTGCCTGCGCAATCATAGATCACGTCCGCCTTATCCGGTCCGAAGTTATGGACCATAGCCTCACCGAAGTCCTGATTCCTGGTATTGACACAAAAATCAACTCCGCACTCCTTAGCCTTTTCCAGGCGGAGGCTGCTGACATCGGTGATCATCACCTGGTCTGCTCCCATTCCTTTGGCTGCCTGGGCCACCAGTATGCCGATGGGTCCTGCTCCCAGAACCGCGATCTTTGCCCCTTTCACATCCCCCGCCCGTCTCACTGCATGGACGGCGACAGCCAGGGGCTCGATCATGGCGCCTTCGTCATAACTCATCTCATCCGGCAGAGGGGTAACCTTTGCCTGGTCAACAGCAAAGTAATGGGAGGCAACACCGGTGGTCTGAAACCCCATAACCTTAAGTTCCTCACACAAATTGTATTTGCCGTGGCGGCATGGATAGCAGCGGCCGCAGACCACCTGGGGCTGGATAGTCACCTTCTGCCCCGGCTTTATTCCTGACACCGCTGTCCCTGTCTTTACCACCTCGCCGGAAACCTCATGTCCCTGGGTCACGGGATAGCTTGTAAACGGATGCTCCCCGTGGTACACATGGATATCCGAACCGCAGACACCGATCTTCATAATCTTGATCAACACTTCATTCTCACCGATCTCCGGTACCGGAATCTCACGAAATTCAATTTTTCCCGGAGCTGTCATTACCTGCTGCAACATATGTTTTCCCCTTCTCTTTGTTTATATATAATCTTTTATAAAATATTTTACTAAAGTAATTATATTATTGCACTGCGAATAAATTTTGTCAATATGGTATTTGCATTTTCCGGCTTTTCCCCCTTTTATATCAGGGTCCTGAAATACTCATCCAGGAAGGTCATGGCAATCCCCACGGCGGAAGCCTCCTTTTCATAGCCGCAGGTCCTCAGATACAGGGTGTCGTTGTCAAACATATTATACGCCATTACCTTGTGTTCCAGCTTTGACATGTACTGCTTCAGATAACCGCCCACATATCCCCCCAGCACAATGTCACAGTCAAAAGCCATCCTGAGATTCGTTATGACGATGGACAGGTCCTCCAGGTAGGTATCCCAGATTTCCATGGCTTCCCGGTCCCCCTGTTCCAAAAGCTGGAAGAAATCAGCCAGCCCTGCGTCCTCTCCCGCAAAGGAAGACAGCACTCCTGCGGAACAATAGGGATCCACGCATCCGCGCTTTTTGCAGTAGCAGGGCTTTCCCCCAGGATGTATGATCATATGCCCAAACTCGGCACTGCGGAAATGATCCCCGGCATATATGGTATTGTCCAGATACACCGATCCCCCCACCGTGTTGCTGAGGGAGAGATAAACCGCATTCCGGTCCGTCCCCTGCAGTTCTGCAATGGCGGCGCTGTTGGCATCATTTTCAAAGTGGACCGGATAGTGGATCAGGCGGCTGATCACCTCCAGATTAATATCACTCACCTGAAGGATATGGGAGCGGATCAGACGGGCGTTCTCTTTATCAATGATCCCAGGCATGGAAATACCTACCCCCAATAGTTTATCCCTGTTGATCCGGCGGCTCTCCCCGGCCTGGTCCAGAAACTTCTCCAACTCCCCCGCCACTTTCTCATAATACTCAGATGTATTCTCATACCGTCTGCGGATCCGGTGTCCGCACACAGCATCCCCGTTCAGGTCAATGATCACATAGCTGACATGGTTGGCCGTAATGTCTATGCCCGCCGCGTATTTTACACTCTTTACAACCGACAGGGCCTTGGCCTTGCGTCCTCCTGTGGATTCGTACTCCCCCACCTCCTCCACAATACCGGCTTTCATTAACTCCTTCACATTCTGGAGGACCGTGGGCATACTAAGTCCCAGCTCCACGGCAAGCTCAGGTTTGGAAATATGCTTTCTGAGACGGATGTGGCTGGCGATCCTGGCCTTGTTCAGGCGCTTTTTCTCTGCTGCTTTTTCATTTATCTTCATATGATCCGCCTACTTTCATCAATGCTTTCATAAAAGTAATCATACATCCCCGTTGGTTATAATGCAATGTATTTTCTCTGGGACAGGGCAAAAAAAGAGGCCTGAACAGACCTCCTTTTAATTTCTATGTACCCTCGCCGGGCAGGCTTACACCTGGCCTCCGTTCTCCTTCAGCCATTTCCTGCGCCTTTTATAATCAGGCATGATCCGCTCCACCTCGGCCCAAAACCTGGAAGAATGATTCATCTCCCTGCGGTGGGCCAGCTCGTGGACCACCACATAGTCCAACACCTCCGGAGGCATAAGGATCAGCTTCCAGTGAAAATTCAGGTTTCCCCGGGCGCTGCAGCTGCCCCACCGGGTCTTTGCAGCCCGTACCGTGATCCGGTTATAGGTCACGCCCATCAGACCGGCATAATACGCGGCCCTGTCTTCCAGCTGTTTCCTGGCCTTTTTCCTGTACACTGCTTCCAGCCCGGGATCCTGCACATAGTCAGGCTGGGGCCTTTCCTCCCGGATGCGGCGCCTTTCCTCTGTAAGAAACCACTTCTGGACGATCCAGTCCTGGCGTTCCCGGATAAAGTCCATCACGGACTGGCCCGGTATTCTCTGGGGGACACGGGCACAGACCCGCCCATCGGCATTGACCTCCAGTCCCATGGTCCTGCGCCTGGAGTAGATCACCTCCACGGGGATCACCCCCTCTTCCTGTCCACGGCGCCAGTTGATTTCCACTTTTCGTATCATTGAAAACACCTGCTTTTTACAAAATACCTGAAACCGGGTCTAAACATCCGGAAACACACGCTCTAAAGCACATCGGAAAAATGCGGCCTGAGACGCTTGAACATCTTAAGTCCAACCAGGAACACGGTGATCGTCACCGCCCAGTAATATATGGTCATAAGCGGCCGTTCCCAGAACCAATTTCCGGTGAGCATGCTGTCCCTATAACCGGCGGCAATATAATAAAATGGATTAAACTTTAACAGGGACACGATCCAGGGCCTGTCTGAAAACATGGACTCCGCATACATGATAGGCGTCATCCAGATCCCAAACTGAAGACAGATACCCACGATCTGCGTCATATCCTTAAAGAACACATTGACCGCGCTGGTGAAAAACCCGATCCCAAGAGCCAGCATACTGGCTGCAAAGGTATAATAAATGGCCTGGATCCAGGTAATTCGGACCTGTACTCCCGTAACCAGGTACATGCCGATCATGATCAGCACAAAAAATCCATGGACCAGAAGGCAGCTCACCAGCTTGATCAGGGGAAGGATCTCCACCTTAAACACCACTTTTTTTACCAGGTAGCTGTATTCCTGAAGGCAGCCCGTGATTGCGTTCATGCATTCACTGTAAAAGAACCAGGGCACGATACCGGGGACCAGCCAGGCCACATAGGATGCCCCAGTCACGGGCGGCGGCGTCTTAAAGCCTCCCTCACCAAATATAAAGGCATAGATGGCAATGGTCACAATGGGCTGTATGAACATCCACACAATGCCGAAATAGGATCCCACAAACCGCTTGCGGAAATCCGCCTTGCCTAAATCCCAGATCAGCTTTCTCTTCTCTATAATCTCCTTACCAAGAGACAGTACGTAATTCATATGTTATTTCCTTTTCCAATGCCACTTAGACAGCTAAAATTTAAAAGTATCCTCAAGGCCGCTCCACTTCTTGTCCTTGTCGGAGATGATCAGCTCCATGCCCTCTTCAATGGGCCACTGAACCCCGATCTGCGGATCGTCCCATTTAAGGCCGCCCTCATCGCCGGGATGATAGAAGTCCGTACATTTGTAAGCAAACTCCGCTTCATCAGAGAGCACCAGGAAACCATGGGCAAACCCCTCCGGAATATAGAACTGCTTTTTGTTCTCCGCAGAGAGCACCACGCCGAACCATTTTCCATATGTCTCAGAATCAGAGCGCAGGTCCACTGCCACATCAAACACAGTTCCCCTGACCGCGCGCACCAGCTTGCCCTGGGGATACTGTTTCTGGAAATGCAGGCCTCTCAGCACGCCTTTCACGGACATGGACTGGTTGTCCTGGACAAATACCATATTCAGTCCCGCTTCCCTGAAATCGTTCTGATTATAAGTTTCCACAAAATATCCCCGCTCGTCCTTAAAAACAGTTGGCTCAATCACATATAACCCCTTGATCTCACAGGGCGTCACTTTTATCTTTCCCATTATTATCTGCTCCTTTTATCTCTTATCCACATCCATCTGGCAATTTTATCACTTTATCCACGGTCTGGCAATACTTTATCTACTTTATCCACGGCCGGGCAAACCGATCCACCCACTGCGGTCACGAAACCCGAAGGCATACAATAGAAAAAATCCTCAGCACCACATACAGATCCATGACTGCCATCACATAAAGCAGCGGCCTGTCGCTGCAGTCCGTCCGCACCACCCTGTTGTTTTTAAGGGTCAGCAGGAAAATGGGAAGCAGGGGCAGCAGGTATCTGCCCTGTACGCCGTTGATCACATTGGAAGTCACCGGAGTCCATGCCAAAAGCATGGAGAACATCAGGGCCCCAAGGCACAAAAAACAGAGTAACCAGATCCATGCCCTGTTCGCCATGGTCATGACCAGGCGCTCTCCCGGTTTTCTGAACGCAAGCATCAAAAGAATGGCTGTCAGCCCAAGGATCAACACATAGGGGGTGTTCAGCACCGCATCCATGTTGCCCAGGGATTCCCCCAGCATACCGGAATACAGCTTTTCCCCCTGCCACATCAGGGTATTGTAGCACATTCTAAGTACCAGCAGGGGACTGTGCACCAGCTGGGCAAATGTATATCCCGTCTCCTCAGCCCAGGCAATGTAGCCCTCCGAAGCCTCCGTATACATGGCCACCGTCCGGCTGTTTACGGCCAGCATAGCGGCCCCGAAGGCACCCAGCACAGCGGCAGCGCTCACCGTCCATTTCCCCCATCCCCCAAATTTCCTTACAGGGATCAGCAGGCAGAAACCTGCGATTACACCGTACACCATCTTACACGGTCCCATGACTGCCATGATAAGGGCCAGCAAAACCACATCTCTTACCTTTACACGCTGCGCCTCATAAGCCAGATGCAGGCAGACCGCGGCAAAATAGCCGCTGAGGGAGATGATCATCACATCATAGGAAAAAGATGCCGCCAGATGCAGGGTCATGGGAAGCAGGTACACGCCAAACGCCGCCTCTTTTCCAAAGGGCATCCGCCTTATGGTAAGGCAGCCCATGGCCGTAAAGAAAAGCAGGTTGAACAAACGGCCCATATAAAGAAGGCCAATGCCTCCCAGTCCCATCAGCCGGGCCAGGGTGATTCCCAGGGCCTGGGGCACGTATGCCAGAGGGGTTGTCCTCACCGGAGGCTGGTAGGAAACCGCCGTCTCCTCCATCTCCTCCCCCTCTTCTTCCTGGTGCGCGCCTCTTATCCCCCGGTCATGGATGGTGCGGTAGGTATCCTGGCCCAACTCCTGGCCCAGGACCACTGCCTTTTGCTGTTCTCCTCCATGTTCCCTGAATCCGGTCCCGTCCGTCTCCATCACATCATACAGGTCCTCGATGAACGCATCCTGCGCCCGCAGGAGCACCCGCCCGTCATGGGCATTTGCTGTCTTTCCCATCATATGGCTGGACAGCTGGTAAGCACTGATAAAATGGCTCACCTCATCCGGTGCTGAAAGGGGAGGCAGTACAAAGAGGAACAAAAGTCCCAGGCTGATGGCGGACGCTGCAAATATCTGTTCCAGTTTCCACTGCTTTCTTATAAAAACCACATATCCCAGCCCCCCAGCTGTCAGTGCCGCCAAAAAGCAGAGCCCTCCATACCAGCCGTAAAGCCAGGTCTCTCCTGTTTCCAGTACCCCGGCCCTCACATCCAGGAAATGCCAGGCTGCCAGGATCAGCAGAGTCAGGCCGCAGCCCACCCAAAGTCCATACCGCTTACAGGACACCGCCTGCTTGCCTGTGGTCCGCTTACCTCCCATCTTCTTCCTCCCCGGCCGTGCCGGCTTCCAAAAGCTCCTGCATCCGCAGCTCCAACTCCTCCTGCTCCTTCTGGGCAAGAGCGATCTTTTGGACCAGCTCCTTCTGTTTGCTCTCCAGCTGGGATACCTGGAGGGTCATGCTGAATACCTTTACCATAAGCAAAAATATCATAAAAAGGAACAGGAAATTGGGGGTGGAATAGATTCCCAGAAGCCTGGCGCAGGCATCAGCCACGGCCGGACACAGGGAAAACACCACCAGGATCAAGGCTACGATCACCCAGAACATGGCTGCCTCGATCTGGACCTTTGCCTGACGTATTTTCCTCAGCATAAAGGACATAGTCAATAAAGAGACTATAATCAATATGATCCTGAATATAGGTTGCATCATGGTCCTACCTGCTTTCTTTTGTTATTTCCAATATTCTTTATTCATGCTGCATTTGACTGCCAGGCTTTTGGGCAGCATGCGGTAGCATCTTCCCACCCGGTATCCCATATACTTGAATCCGCTTTTCACGATCATACCCGGTATCAGCCATGGACGGCGGATCTTCACAAGGTGTCCTGCGGTCTGCTTCACAAGACGGATTCCTTCGCTCTCCGACCGGATGCCGGCAAATACCTCAGGATGGTCTGTCTGGGATACGGCCAGATCAAAATTCCGCCGGAACTGGGCTGCGCACCCGTAGTTATGGGAATGGATCACCCTTGCCTCCGCCACATAGGCAATGGCGTAGTCGTCCTGAAGCACGGCCCTGCCCGCAAATATCATATCTTCATTAAATATTGTCTTGGTGATAAACCCGCCCTGGAACCAAAACTTTTCACGGTCGTAGGCGCAGCACGCATTGGAGGCAAAAAAGGTCTTGATCCCCATGCGCTCCAGGTCCTCCTTTGTCTTGATACAGCTCTCCTCCGGATAGTTAAAGGACCTGGTATAACGCTCTGCCATGGGGCAGTCCTTATCCGGCAGCTGGCGTGCATAGGCCATGATCACAGACTCCCCCTGGGGCCCCCGCTGTTTAAACGCATCCACAAGATGCCCGATCAGGTGCTCATCCGCAGGCACGGCGTCATCTGTCATGAATACTATGATGTCCGCCCTGCTGTAGCGGGCGCCCCGGTTCCTGGTGGCTCCATGGTCAAACTCGGTCTTTGACAAATGGTGGACCTCCATATTGGGGATCCCCTGATATCCCTTGTCATTCCAGTAGGCCTTTTCCGTATTCATCACTATGATCCTTCCCACCGGATATGTCTGAAGCCCCAGCATTTTAAGCAGCCTGGAAAACTTCTTTCCCGGCTTATAGGTGGGTATGATCACATCCACTTTAGGGCTGTATGTGTGTTCTGATATTCTAGTCCTCTCTTCCTCCATTACAAGCATACTCCTTTTTTTCCTTCTGATAAACGCCTGCCGTATACAGGCCGAATCCCAGCACTAATCCCACCATTAACAGCAGATAACATCCTGCCGCCCCATTGATCCCGAAGCCAGACACCAGGGTTCCCGATAGGGCTGCTGCCAGAACCGCAGCCAGCAGATAGACCACAAAGATCGCTCTCTGCCTGCGCATGATAACCAGCGAATAATACATAAGATTAGCCAAGGCATAAAATCCTCCCCCCAGCACAATAACCACAAATGCCCCATAATAAGGCACCAGCATGCCTGTGTACTGTCCGCCCAGAAGCATTTCCATCACGGACAGTACCCATTTTCCCAACACAGCCGTGGCGCCCACTGCCAGCACGGTCAGGCCGCCAATAACAGCGGCGATCCGTTTAAGCTCACTTTTAAAACAGTCAAACTCATGCCCGTTCCACATATCTGTCAGCTTGGTGAGGAATGGCCGTATCACAAAGTTAGCTACCATATAAATAACAGAGGTAGGCATAAAAATCAAGTTAAAGTATCCGGAAGCGGCATTGTTCATTCTTGCGTCAATGGCGTACCTGGCTGCGGAAAACACATAAAAGTCCAGAAATGTGGCCACAAACAGGAATACGGTACTGCCAAGCACCCTCAGGTTCTGCTTTTCCCTCTTATTCCAGTCCACTGTCCCGATGGCGCGGATCACGTCCAGGTTAAACAGGGCCACCCCCAGCATCTGGGCCGCCACTGCGGCCAGACAGGCCAGCAGAAGGTGCTCCAAAGAGACCAGCACGATCAGGAAGGAGGACACGGAAAGGATGGTCCTGAAAAAGTTGGATTTCCCTGTCAGGTACAGACTGCCCTGGCGCTGGAACTCCGACTCATATACATCAGCATACCCATCTATTACCTTGTATATGACAAGAAGGATGAGAATCATGCATTTCCCCGCGCTGTACTCCCCGGTTCCATGGCGGTAGGTCAGGTACACCGCCCCCATCACCAATGCCAGGATACATGTCGCATTTCGGCATTCCAGGTACTCCCCAAAGGAATACTCTCCCTTGTTGTCCGTGATCTGAAAGGGCCGGATGCCAAAATAAGCCACAATGAACATCTGCTGTCCCAGGGTGGAAAATCCAAAGGAAAAGATCCCTCCCTGGTCATCCCCCACCACGCGTATGACCAGAAAAGACAGAACCATGCTGGCAAATGCATAAACAAAGCTTCCTGCAATGTTCCAGAGCACGTTCTGCCGCCCAATGTCAGTGCCTTTATATAATAAATGTCTCGTTAAATTCTTCATTCCGGTTCAACGCTTTCTAAAATTCTGTATAAATAATATGGATAAAAGCATGCGGGTCATATAATGAACTGCGGTGAGGGGCCTGAGATAACTCTCCCCCTCCAAACGCTCGTCAATGGTAACCGGAACCTCCGCCACCTGCGCGCCCTGTTTGATCAGAAATGAAACCGTATCCGGCTCCGGCCCGTAATTCAGGTTCAGGGCAAACTCCTCGATCATCTTCCTGTCAAAGAGACGCATACCGGAAGTGGGGTCCGTGATCCTTGCCCCTGTGGTAAGCCGGATCGCCGCTGCGATCAGGCGGCTGCCCACCATGCGCATGGACCAGTCTTTTTTTGCAGTCAGGAACCTAGACCCTATGACAATATCATATCCCTGGTCCAGCTTCTCCTTCATGGAGGCAACATACTCAGGTCTGTGCTGCCCATCCCCGTCAAACTGGATCGCGTACCGGTATCCCCTCTGGTAGGCGTATTTCATTCCGGCCTGAAAGCAGCCTGCAAGTCCCAGGTTCACGGGCAGATCCAGAAGGTTGTACCCGTTTTTCCTGCAGATTTCAGCCGTGTGGTCCCTGGACCCATCGTTCACCACCACGTAATCCAGTTCCGGAAAATCCTGCTCCAGATGATTTACCACTTTTTCAATATTTTTTTCCTCATTGTAGGCCGGTATCACCAGCAGTACCTTTTCCATATAGATTCCTCTGTCAGATTTATTCTTACCAGACCAGCATGCATATGTCTTTCTGTGCCTTCACTCCGGTCCTGGCCGTGAGAAGCCCTGGCGGCAGTTCCCTGCCCATGGCCCAAAGCACCAGCGCCAGGGGCAGGTTCACCCCGGCCGCATGGCTGAAGGGATAACCGCCTCCAAAGCGTGCATTCATCTCCAGCACGTAATACCTTCCATCTTCCTCCAGCACATCCACATCCAGGTTTCCTCTGTGCCTTATAAGGGTGCCCAGACGTTCTCCCAGCGCGGAAAGTTCCCTATCTTCCACAGTCTCCGCCGCATCCGTCTCACCGGACCGCATGGCCGTCTTCTTCTTAACAATGGTGGTGCAATATCTGCCTTCCAGGTCGTTGATCACATCCAGGCCGTATTCCAGTCCCTTTATCTTCTGCTGGAACAGGACACAGCGTTCCTGATCCGCCATGGCTTCGTACTTCAGATAGGATTCCTGTATGCCCCGGCGGCATTTGCCTGCAAATACCTCCATCTCCTCCCGGCAGTCTGCCTGATACACGGAAATGGATCCCATGCCCCAGCGCGGTTTCACCATAAGAGGCCAGGACATGCGTCCATCCTCAATAGCGCCCAGGGCCAGTTCCCCGTCCAGCCAGGCCGCAGGCACCCGGATCCCCGCCTCTGCCAGCGCCCTGTGGGTCCTCCACTTGTCATTACAGATACCTACCGCCTCAGGGTCCGCCGTAACCACCACGGTACCCGCTGACGCGAACGCTTCCCTGTGGGCCGCCAGCACCGGCACATCAATGTCAAACAGAGGGATCAGCATGCCTATTTCCTCTCTTTTACAGTATTCCAGCAAAAAGGGAATATATCCCTGGTCATAGATGATGGGCGTTACCACGGATCTGTCCGCACATGCAAATGCCGGACATTGGCAGCTGTTGGCCGCATGGACCAGACCGCCGCAGCCCCCCAGTCTCAGGGCTTCCTTAAAATATTGGACCAGGTAACTTCTCCTGCCCGCGCTTGTAAGCAAAATGTTCATCTTTCCCTCCGATCCCATCCACCTAAATATCCTTCATGACCCTGCATATCCTGTCCACCTGCTCCAAGGAAAGGCCGGCATACAGCGGCAGGGTCAGCACCCGGTCCGCCATATAAGCTGCAACCGGCGTATCCTCCGGCGAAAACCGGTCCGAATAACACTGGAACCCGTTGGTCAGGGGATAGAAATACTTTCTGGGGAAAATATTGTGCTCAGCCAGACGGTCATACACTTCATTCCTGTCCGCCTTAAACCCGTCAAACACAACCGGAAAATAGGCATAGTTGGGCGTCAGTCCTTCCTTATATGCAGGGAGCTTAAGCCCTGGAACGCCTCCAAGGTTCTCATGGTAGCGCTCCGTCACCATTTTGCGCTTTTCGATCTCGTCATCCAAATGACGCAGATTGCACAGACCCATGGCTGCCTGGAATTCGTTCATCTTGGCATTGCCGCCCACCCAGACCACATGGTCCTGGTCCACAATCCCGTAATTCTTCAGGCAGTTCAGCCTGTGGTCCATCCATTCCTCCGCAAAGGACACCGCGCCTCCCTCAATGGTGTTGAACACCTTGGTGGCATGGAAGCTGAATATACTGGCATCCCCAAACTCAGCCACGCTCTTTCCCTTATACCGCTCCCCAAAGGTATGGGCGGCATCGTAGATCACCTTCAGCCCATGCTTTTTGGCAATGGCGTCTATGCGCTCCACATCACAGATATTCCCGTACACATGGACCGGGATAATGGCCGAGGTCTTGTCCGTGATCAGGGACTCTATCTGCTCCACATCCATGGTATAGTCCAGGGGATTGATATCGCAGAATACCGGTGTAAGCCCATTGCGCACAATGGCATGGGTGGTGGAAGCAAATGTAAACGGCGTGGTGATCACCTCACCGGTGAGATTCAGGGCCTGGATAGCCATCTCCAGCGCCATATGCCCATTGACAAACAGCACCAGGTTGCTGATTCCCATGTAATCCTTCAGTTCCTGTTCCAGGCGCTTGTGGAAATCGCCCATATTGGTCAGCCAGGCGCTGTCCCATATGGGTTTTATCATTTCAATATATTCTTCATAGGAAGGCATGGAAGATCTTGTTACCAGGATCTTCTCGCCGTTCTCTCTCTGTTGGCTCATGTAACATTTCCTTTCTGCCCCTTTACCACCGCATCCTGCACACAACTGTGAGGAACCACACCTCCGCCAGCACCAGGCCCAGAAGCACGCGGGCCGCCGCCATCTGGGCCGGTGTTCCGTGAAGATATTCCCTGTAATAGTAACGTTTGCTCTCATGGAGCAGCTTCTGCTTATCCACGATCCGCTTCACGCTTTTATCTATGGTGGCGGAATGGGCATGTACGTAGGATGCATCCGTCACCAAAAGGGTCTTTAGGCCCATCTCCTTAAACTTCTGCCCCAGTACCTTTTCTTCATAGTACAGGAACATATGCCTGTCAAATAATTCCTTGATCTCCTGAGGTGTAAGCAGTCCCAGCTTCAGCATAAAAAAAGACCCGGGTACGGCATCCACCAGACGGCAGCCCTCATCTCCACCCTCCTTTAACCGGTAAGCCGGGGTGTTAAGCATGGGCTTAAACAGGCGTCTTGTAATAAGGCCCGTATCCAGCAGATCCTTCCACATGGGCAGCAGTGTCCAGTAAGAAAACAGATCCCCGCCCTCCGGGCTTGTCACCCGGGCCGAGGCCATCACAGCCTCAGGCATCCCATCCAGGGCGAGCTTTACCCGCTCAATACAGCAGGCCCTGACGTGGATGTCAGGATTGGCAATTATAACATACCCGGCCTCCAGGTAGGTGACCGCATAATCTATCCCCGCCTGGTTCCCGCTTCCGTAACCGCCATTCTCCTCTGTGCGCAGCACATGGACCTTGTCCAGGTCACGGAGCGCCTTAAGCTGCTTCCAGGACCCATCGGTGGAGCAGTTGTCCACCACCACAATACTGTCCAGACAGTTGTATTCCCTTATCTCATCCACCAGACTCATGGTTGTGGAAGCATCATTATAGTTTAATATAATACAGCAAACTTTGTCCATATCCATCCCTGTTCTTAAGATTTTACATAGTAAGATTTTACATATTTTCTGCGGCTGTCCACCAATTTCATGCCCAGGCAGCGGCTGATCCACAGCCGGAAGGGCGGGCAGATCCAGGTCAGGCGGTTAAATACCCACCACATGTGCATGTACCGCTCCTTTCCCCTCTGCTTTGGGGTATCTTTCCAAGGTGTCTTGGCCAGGTAATATTCATACAGCTTCCTAAAATGGTTGTGGTTGCCCGCGATCCATGGCCTTTCATCCCCCAGATAATGGATGACTGCCGGGGCTTTCCCGGCTTCCCTGTATGCTTCCTCCCCCACTTCCCTGTATGCGCCGCACAGGGAACACAGGGTGGCGTACCTGAAGTACCTGTAATTGGTAAAATAATTGTATTTCACAGGAAGGGTTTTTATTCTTCCTTTCAGCGCGCCGTTGATGGTATCCTGGTCGCAGGCAAAAAGCCTGCCCTGACAGCTTTTGTAGAAATCCAGCAGCCGCCCCAGCACACCCTCCCTGCGCCAGCCTCCAAGGTCCATAAGCAGAACACCTGAGTTGTAATAGGGGTCGTCCTTTTGAAGGCCGATGGACGCCTTCATCTCCTCATAGACCGTGGGTTCCATCACCATGCCCACCAGGCAGTCTCCCAGATCCGTCTCATACAGGGGGCGTATACTCTGGCACACAATGGTATCACAGTCCAGGTACAGGGCCCTTGTTACGGTTTCCGGCAGGACCTGGGGAGCGAACAGCCTGGCCATGGCGCTGATGTCAAATCCCCTGGTGTCAATGTCAAAATCAAACCTGCTTTTAAGATCACCCAGTTCCACCACGTACAGACCCCTGTGAAATCTGTCCGCGATCCCGGAAAGCCGTTCCCGGTATTCCCTGCACATTCCAACGGACAGCACATAGATGTCCATATTCCTTATATTGCGGTTATGATCCATCAGGGAATACAGGGATGCTGCCAGATGTCCGGCGTATCCGTCATTGGATGCATATATGATATTTGCTGTATCTTGGTTCCAATCCATATTATGCCACCTGTTTCTTACATTCTTTGGTCTTTCTAAGGTCATTTTGTTTACAATTTTACAATACCGCCGTTAAAAAGTAAATCACATCTGGAATTTTTACCTTAAATATGATAAATTAGGACATGTATGGTATATATAAAACTTAGGAGGATTTTCCAATGCATAAGTACATGAAACGTACTGCTGCCGCTCTCCTGGCCGGAATCTTTATTCTCGGACAGGCATGTACGGCATTTGCAGCACAGGACGATTCCAATTACGGGCCTGCCTTTGGCACCACGAAACCTGCACAGGTTTCACCTGGCAGCGAACAGGCCCCTGGAGATAATCAAACACAGGCAGCGCCCCAGGAGACGCAGTCTCAGGAGACACAGCCCCAGCAGACCCAGGGCACTCCCACAGAGACCCTTCCGGGAAATGACGCGGCGGCCAATGCACAGGCCGATGCCAATGCAGCGGATGCCCAGGCGGCGGCCGAGCAGGCAGCGGCGGCTGAGGAAGCAGCCATGCAGGCGGCCATCATTGCCAACACGCCTTATCTCCAAATTCAGGTCCTTCGTCCTGACACTACCTGGAGTGAGCCGGTGATCGGCGACACCCCGGTGGCATCAGAGGGCGGCTTCCGCTCCCTGTGCATTTACTTAAACAACATTGTGGGCAATGTCCTGTACAGGACCTACACCAGCGCCCATGGCTGGAGTGAATGGGCCATGAACGGCGACCACACCACGGTGTGGGAGGACGGATCCCTGGTGGAGGCGATCCAGATCCGTTTTACCGGATTTGTGGGCAACACCTTTGATGTGTATTACAGCTCTACCCTCAATGACGGGACCGAACTCAACTGGGCCCGCAACGGCCAGACTGCCGGAACCATGGGCACGGGCAAGGTGATGCAGAGCTTCCGCGTGTCCCTGTGGGGAAAGAATGTGGACGGCGCCACCTACAACACCACCAAGCCGGTGGAAGCAGCTGCTCCGGACGGCATCCAGACCATTGACGGTGCTGTTGTTTACAGCAGCGGCACAGGCGTTCCCTTTACAGGATGGGGATGGAATGACAGGGACAGGTATTATTTTGTCAACAATGTTCCTGTAACAGGATGGCAGTATATTGACGGATACAAGTATTACTTTGACGAGACAGGAAAGGTGGTAACGGATCTGGAGCCGATCCTCGGCGCAACCGGTCCCTTCCTGATCCGGATCAACAAGCAGATGAACACCACCACCGTGTATGTGCAGGACGGCGGAAACGGCTTCATCATTCCCCTTAAGACATTCCTGTGCTCCACCGGTGAGGATACTCCTCTGGGCACGTTCAAGACGCCTGAGAAGTACCGCTGGAGGCTGATGAACAGCGGCGTGTACACCCAGTACGCAACCCGCCTTGGCTCCGGCTTAAGCTTCCTGCTCCACTCCATTATTTACGATTCACCCAATGTGAACACACTGAAGCCCGAGACTTATAACTTCCTGGGCGTGGTACGTTCCGCCGGCTGCATCCGCTATACATCCGGTGATTCCAAGTGGATCTTCGACCACTGCTCTCTGGGCACCACGGTTGAGGTATACAATTCCTCCATCCCCGGCCCATACGACAGGCCTGCCATTGAGCAGCCGATCTCTGCCGACCAGCACTGGGATCCTACGGACCCGGTTGCCGTAGCTGCTTTAAACGCAGGTCAGTAGGTTCATAACAGATACGGGATATGATTATAACAGATTACAGGGCTGTGCCCGGATTTTCACGATCCGGGTCCAGCCCTGTTTTTATGCCTGTGATGATCCCCTTCTTTTGATCATTCCCAGCAGATACATAAAACTTTCCATTTTTAATATCCAGGCCGCGCCCCCGTAGAACAGGGCCCCTGCCACGATCTGCATAACCAGTTTCCCCCATGGGCCGCCGGGCAGTGCAAACTGCAGGAAATATACAAAAATGCACATTACAGCGGAGAGAGCCATGGAAGGCATGATATCCATCCACTGGCTGGATATGCTGTACCCAAGCAGCTTCTTGTTGGGCCATGCGTTGATAAAGGTACACAGAAAATCGATCCCCGCCTTGATGGACACCAGGATCACCGGGCTGTACATGGCCCCGATCACAAGTCCCATGATACCGATGGATTTCTTGATGACCTCCAGTTTCAGGAAAATATCGCTGCGCCCCACCGCATTGATGGCCTGAAGGTTGGTGATGTGGATGGGCCAAAAGGAGTATGCGATACACATGATCCGCAGATACGGCACGCAAATCATCCATTTTTCCCCCAACAGGGCCAGCACCATGGTGTCCGCCACCGCAAACAGCCCCAACAGCATTGGCAGGACCAAAAAGGAACTGGTCCTGATCGCCCTGCGCACCATGCTCCTGACCTGGGCAATGTCCCCCTGTCTGGAGGAAAATGCCGGAAGCAGCACTGCCTGGATGGCCGCCCCCAGGTTATTGACAATCAGTTTTGGGAACTGGTCGCCTCTGTTGTAAGCGCCCAGAAGTTCCTCATTGTAGATTTTCCCCATGATCAGGCCGTACAGATTGTTAAACAGCGTATCCAGCAGAGCTGCTAAAAGGAGCTTCCAGCCAAAGGCAAACATGGCCCGAACCCGCCCTATGGCAAACATAAAGCCCGGCTTCCAGCTGACCGTAACAAACAAGGCGGTCATGAGGGCCAGGTAATAAGAGATCTGCTGTCCCACCATGGCCCATACACCGAGTCCCCTGAACGCCATGGTTATGCTCACAGCCCCGGATACCAGGACCGCTGCCATGGTCGCCTTAAACAGGCCCTTAAACTCCATTTTCCTGGAAACATAGGCTGTCTGCACTGAGATGACGGCCCCCGGAAACAGCACCACTGAGAGCACCCTTACAATGGGTACCAGCACATCACTGCGGTAAAATCCTGCAATGGAGGGGGCTGCCATGTACAGCACAACGTACATAGCCGCCGCAATGGCAAGGCTGAAATAAAAAACCGATGAAAAATCCACGTCATCGGAATGGCGCTTCTGCACCAGGGCCGTGCTGAAACCATTTTGCACCACCACATTGGCAATGGTGATAAATATCATGATTATACTTACAAGCCCATATTCCGCCGGGCTCAACAGCCGGGCCAGGATAATGGCGATCACAAACTGAATGCCCTGGGCCCCGCCATTCTCCAATATTTTCCAGAACAATCCGTGCATGACCTTGTTCTTAATCTCCGTATCTGCCAAAGCACAACTTCCTTTCCTTAAGATCCGTACAAAAAAGTGCCTGCCAGAGCATCAGTTGCTCCCCCTGACCATTCTCTGGAGCAGACGGTACAGACCGGGAGCCAGTATCTCAAACCGTATAAAAAACCTGGTCCTGAAACTGAGTTCCCTGTAATACCTTCTGTATTCCTTACTCATGACCTGATCATAATGCTTTGTATTGACCTGGGTAAGAAAATAGATCCGCGTTGCAGCGCTCACTGCCTGCTCATGGAACCTGCCTCCCGTGGCCCGGTCAAAGGCCTGATACATTTCCCTCATCTGGTCACTGTATCGCTTCTGTTTCCCTTCATAATCCCCCTGTTTCATCAGGTTGGTCCAGGAGCTGGCCACGCCCACCCGGTACACGCACATGGGCTCATCCATATAAAAGGCATCCCCCACCGATGCCATCATCAGCTGCATGGGAATGTCCCCCACCGGACAATCCAGATAATAATCAGGCAGTTTCTTGACGATCCAGGCCGGAAACACCAGGGAGGCCGTGGGATAACCTGAGGTCTTATCCACGATCTCCTCCGGCTCCACCCTCCGGCTCTCCCCATAGGGGCGCATCAAACCTTCTGTCTTAGAACCGTCCACGCTGATGATCTTTGCGCTGTGAAAACAAAGGGAACAATGGGGATGCTCCTTCAGGTAATCCACCTGCTTCTGAAGCTTATGGGGATCCGTCCAGTAATCATCGCCCTCACACATGGCAATGTATGTTCCCCGGGCTCTTGGGAAATTAAATATACTGATATTGGATATTCCCTTTGAATACTGGTTTTCCTCTCTCAGGATAGGCTTTATGATATGGGGATATCGCTCCGTGTACTCCCGGATGATATCCGCCGTGCCGTCAGTGGACGCATCATCATGAATCAGGATCTCGTAGGTAAAGTCCACCTCCTGCATGAGAAACCCGTCCAGGGCGCTCCTTATATACGAAGCATGGTTAAATGTGATACAGCAAATACTCACAGCGGGGCTGTCCCACTGCTCCCCGCCCTGCAGCGGATCCGCCTGATCCGCCGGTCCTCTGTGCACATTTTCCTTTATCCGCTCGTCCATTTTCTCAGTCTCCAATCAACAGCATCTGTCCCAGGGTACGCAGGACAGTATTTTTCGTAAAACCATACCTGAGTATGAGGAACATCTTGCCCGGCCTGCTCCTGCCCGGCAGGCCCGCAAACGCGGCCAGGATCTTCCTCTGCCCCGGGCTCAGCTCCTCCCCAAACAGCTCCAGCAGGCTCTCGGCCTGGCCGAACATCCGCCTGTAATTCTCCCTGGCCGCGCTCCCGTCCTTCAGGCGATTTTCCATTCCCGCCAGGTCATCACCCTTTTCCGCCCCCAGGGTGTTTGTCCCATGCTGGCGGTAAAGGTAAAGAGGCCGGTCCACACATCCCACACATCCAAAACAGCTGGCAAGCAGCGCCAGCCAGGCATCATGCATCAGGCAGATTCTGGGGGTATGCTCCAGGTAGGGAAGCAGATAACGGTTGATCATGACCGCTCCGCCTGTCACATTGTTCTGGACCAGCAGCTGGGAAAGCCGGGTGCGCTCCGGGGATATTTTCTGATACCTGAAAAAGCTGGGGGCGATTTCCCTCAGATCCTCATCCACCACTTTCAGGTCGGAGTGGACCAGGACCGGAGGCGTGGGACCGGGTTCTTTGGCATTTGTTCCAGCATTTGTTCCAGGCTCGGCCCCGGCATTTGTTCCACTACCCGGCTCGGCCCCTGCCGCATCCCCATTTCTTTCCATCTGTTTCATCTTCCCAAGAAGGATCTCCGCCTTTTCAGGCAGCCACACATCATCTTGGTCGCTGAGCATAAAATACCCTGCGCCGGCAGCCTCCCTTAACCGGAGACAAGTCTCCTCCCCCAGGTCATAGATCCCGTTCCACGCCTCCATGCCCCGGCCTGAGGCCAGGTCCGCCATCAGCTTCAGCATGGCAAGAAAATGGGCCGCCGCACCGCCCGATCTAATTTTCCGGTGAAGGACGATCACCTGGTCTCCATGCTCCGCCCCATACCGGTCCAGAAGTTTGTCTGTGCCGTCTGAGGAACAGTCATCAGATACCACAAGAAGGATTCCTCCCTGGCTCTGGGCCAGGATGGAATCCATCTGCTCTTTAATATATTCCCTGCCATTGTATGCGGCTGCCAAAACTGTTATAAGATGGTCTGTGCCCTGGCTCATACCTGTATCACCCAAAAATCATCACCCAAATATTTCCTCTGCCCGCCTCATGGCTGACTCAATTACCTTGTCCATGTCATAATACTTATATTCTCCCAGACGGCCGCCAAACCATACATGTTCCTCCGCCTTTGCCAGCTTCTCATAGCGGCAGAACAGTTCCTGGTTTTTCTGGTCATTGACCGGATAATAGGGCTCCATCCCCTCCTGCCAGCTCACCGGATATTCCCTGGTTATAACAGTCTTTGGCTGGCTTCCGAACTCAAAGTGCTTGTGCTCGATCACCCTGGTATACGGTGTCTCCCTGTCTGTATAGTTGACAACAGCCACGCCCTGGTGGTTCTCCTCCTCCAGGACCTGGGATTCAAATCTCAGGCTGCGGTATTCCAGTTTCCCGAACCGGTAACCATAAAACGCGTCAATGGTTCCCGTATAGACTACGGTTTCGCCCAGACTGTCGTAATGCTCCCTGTTCTCCAGGTAATCCACTCCCGTCTCTATGTCACAGCCCTCGAACAGCTTTTCCATGATCACGTTATATCCGCCTATGGGGATTCCCTGGTACAGGTCATTAAAATAATTGTTGTCATAGGTATACCGCACAGGAATGCGCTTGATGATAAAGGCCGGAAGCTCCCTGCAGTCCCTGCCCCACTGTTTTTCCGTATACCCCTTGATCAGTTTTTCGTACAGTTCCCGTCCAACCAGGCTGATCGCCTGCTCCTCCAGGTTCCTGGGATCTTCTTTTATCTCAGCCCTCTGCTTCTCAATGACGGCCTTTGCCTCATCCGGCGTGGAAATGCCCCACATCTTGCTGAATGTATTCATATTAAAGGGCATGTTATACATCTCCCCCTTAAAATTAGCCACCGGGCTGTTGGTATAGCGGTTAAACTCCGCAAGGCTGTTCACAAACTCCCACACCTTTTTATTGCTGGTATGGAATATATGGGCGCCATACTTATGAACATGGATTCCCTCCACATCCTCACAATATATATTTCCCCCAATATGGTCCCGTTTCTCCAGAACCAGGCATGTCTTTTTGTTCTTTCTTGCATACCAGGCAAATACTCCTGCGTATAGCCCGCTGCCAACCAACACATAATCATAATGTTTCATTCCGGATCTCTCCTCCTCGTTATGAGCACCTGGAGACCGTATTTTGGTCTCCTACGTGCGATACATCTAAGCGTTTATTTGCTTTCACAATTGTACTATGTTTTTACGGAAATGTAAATGAGGTTTGGGATTCGTACAGAAAGGAGACATTTTAATGAAAAAAAGAAAACATTCCTCTGTCTGGACCGCGGTCGCGCTCGCCATGGCCCTGGCTGTCATCAGCTATTACCCTGAAAACCACGGGGGATCCGGTCCTTCCCGTGGGGAAAAAGCCCCGGACTCTTCCCCTGACTTCCCTGCACATGATGCTTCCACCCCGGACTCCTCCACCCCGGACTCCTCCGCCCCGGACTCCATCCGCGCATCAGAAGCAGCCGCACCGCCCAGAGCCAGTACGGTCCCGTCTTACGCTGATGATTTTTACAGCGCGGTAAACCGCCGGACTCTGGAGGAGTGGTCGATTCCGGCAGACCAGCCTGAGATGAGCTGGTTCCGGGTATCCCGGGAGGACAGTTATGAAAAGGTAAACAAAATCATCCAACAGGTTTCCTCCCTGGAACCCCCTCTGGGGAATACCCGGGAGAACGCCCGGGAAGGCGCCTTGGGTAATAGTCAGGAACGTCCCCGGGAAAGCAGGGATATGTATAATATCCGTGCCCTGAACCTGACCGGACTGGATAAGGAAGCCAGGGACAGGGGAGGTTACGGCCAGGCGGCCGGGGCATTTCTTAAGGAGGTGGACGGAGCCGGGACACTGGACCAGCTGTTAAGATCCTGCCTCCAGTTCCACAAGGATTACGGATATTACAGCCTGATAGGGATTGAGTATGAAGGGGACAGCCAGGACTCCTCGGTCAAAGCAGCCTACGTGTGCCCGCCGGACAAGGGACTTACAAGGGAAATATGGTTTTCAGAGGATGACTCCAACAAGAAACGTGTGGAGGAATATATAAAATATCTCACCACACTCCAGGAAATAAACGGAGCAAGTCATCAGGAGGCAGTGGAAACCGTGGCGCAGGTGACTGCAATGATGAAGGATCTGGCATCCTCGTCCCTGACCATACAGGAGGCCTATGATTCATCTAAGACCTACAATGTGTATACAGCCAAGGATGCGGCTGCTATTTATTCCGGCGCACTTCCCTTTTCCCTCCTGGAAGATGTCTACGGCGTTCAGCAGACTGAAAAAACCATCATACCGGAGCCCGACCTGTGCCGTAAGTTGGGCCAATACCTTTCAGAGGAACATCTTCCTCTCTTGAAACGTTATGTAAAGACATGCCTGTATTCGGACCTGTCCCGGATCGCAGGCACAAAGTCCCTGGATGCGGCCCAGGTATATGAGACATCCGCCAACGGCATTGAACAGAAAAAATCATTTGACAGGACCGTATCCGAATCCGTCCAGCAGTTTTTGGGATATCAGTGCGGCAGGATATACTGCCAAAACTATTTTGACGAGAGTGCCAAACAGGATGTGACCGCTATGATCCAAAAAATCATAAGGGTATATGACCAGCGGCTTGCATCAATGGACTGGATGAGCGGGTCCACACGGCAGGAAGCCCGGAAAAAGCTGGCTAACCTGACCATAAAGGTGGGCTATCCGGATCAATGGCCCCAGGACAGATATGAACTGGAATTAACTCCCCCCGATCAGGGCGGGCTCTATATAGATAATATCCTGTCCCTAAAAAAAGCGGAACAGGATTTCAGGTTTGAGACCAGACACGATCCCGTGGACAGAGTCGAATGGGGGATGACTCCCCAGACCGTCAATGCCTATTATAACCCCGGGAACAATGAAATCGTATTCCCGGCAGCCATCCTGCAGGCCCCCTTCTACTCTGCCAATGGGAATCCGGTGGCCAATCTCGGCGGCATCGGAACCGTGATCGGGCACGAGATCACCCATGCCTTTGACACTACCGGCTCCCAGTATGATGAAAAGGGAAACCTGCGGGACTGGTGGACTGATGAGGACCGACAGCATTTTAAGGAGCTGGGCCAAAAAGTCATAGATTACTACAGCTTGATGGAGGTCAATGGGATACCGGTCAACGGCAGTCTCAGCGCCACGGAAAACATTGCTGATCTCGGGGCTGTCTCCTGCCTGACGGAGATTGCCAAAAAGGAAGGCTATGACCTGAAAGAGCTATACAAAGCCTACGCCTCTGTGTGGGCCAGCAAATACAGGGATGAATACCTGTCCTATATCATGTCCAATGATGTCCATGCCCCCGGGATCATACGTGTCAATGGGGTTCTGTCCGCAACCGATGGCTTCTATACTGCCTTTGACATAAAAGAGGGGGACGGCATGTATCGGAAGCCGGAAGACCGGCCCAGGATCTGGTAAAGAACAACCGGTTACATGAACAGGATAACCATCTGGGAGGACAGGACCACCAAAACCAGCGCAATGGGATATGTGGCGGCATAGGCATTGGCCACATCATCGGTTCCGGCCACGTTGATCAGCGTGCCCAGGGCTGGGGTCGAGGTCATGCCCCCGGTTATGGAACCAAGTATATTAAGAAGATTTAGCCTCATAACCCGCTTGGCCATTATAAAACCCACGGTCATAGGCAGCAGGGTCATGATAACGCCATACACAAAATAAACAGGTTCAAAGTATCTGATAAAATTCGCGCCTCCCGCCACACCGGCTCCAATAAGAAACAGCATCAGGCCAAACTCCCTGAACACCTTCAGGGCTGCTGCTGAGGGAGTGAGGGATATCATGCCCCCATGGCCCAGGTGTCCGAAGAAAAGGCCCATCATCAGGCAGCCGCCGGTTGTGGTCAGTGAGAAATCCCCTACTTTGACGGAACCCAATAAGATGCCTGCCACCGCGGCCAGGGAAAACGGCATCAATCCAAAATCGTCCATTTCCGTCAGACCACCGGGAAGTGTTCGGATCCGGCTCTTAGAAATGCTGATCAGAGCTCGTTCCTTTACCATGTTGGCCTTTAGCGCCTTGGGCACGATCTGCACAAACAGCACCACCCCCACAACGCCAAAGAGATAAGCGATGCCGTATCCAACAGATACCAGTGATTCCAGATGTTCCGTGGCTACTGTGGCCTTGGCCGCGGAAAAGGCTGGCGTGGATGTGAGGGACCCCGCCATGATACCCACCATCAATGCGATAAACTCATCATCCGCAATAACAGCATTTCCCCGGAACAACAGTATGCACAAAATGCAGCTGACCGCTCCCGTTGCTATGATGATCAGTCCCAACATGACATAAGACTTATAATTTTCCCTGAAATTCCCAACAAAATTGGGGCCTGCTATAAACCCCACAGCTGTCACGAACAGGCTCAGACCCATGTTCTCAATGATTTTTAATGCACTGTTTGCAAAACTGGTCCCTCCTGCCAAAAGTTGTTCTGACAAGGTATTATATAAAAAGCAGCCATAGATAAGGGCAGCCACAAAGACACCGGCAGTACCCAGGTTGATCCCCCTGACCGTGATCCGGCCCAGTGAATATCCCAGGGCAGCTATGGCAAAAACGGAAAACATTAAAAACGCAACTGTTCTAATTGATAAGTATCCACCTAGCAAACTCATGCTTATTTCCTTTCCGGCGGACCATCATGCTCCGTCTGATCATTTATTTTATCCTTTGCTGTACGGATCCAGATTGATCTCTGAAATCTCAGGCGCAGAGCCAAGGATATTTTGAAACGCCACAAGGGAGCGCAGTATCTGCTCCGGCTCCAGATCTTTCATTATAAAAACAATTTGGGAGTCCCGCTCCTCATCACTCCAGCTGTCAAGGTGACGGGGAGGATGGATGATATGCTGTACACCGTTTATTACAATGGGCCCGTGGGCTCCCACATCAACCATGCCCTTGATACGCATCATTTTTTCTCCATGGACATAAAGGAGCATGCTCATCCACAGGCCAAATGCAGTCCAGTCAAGAGGTTCATAAAATCTTATGCACATGGAACGGACCCCGCTGTCATGTTCTGCCGGCATTTCACAACAATCCTTTTTTATTCTCTCAAGCTTTGTCAAATGTACATCCATCCGGCTTATGCTGTTAGATAATACCACCTCCGGGGCAATGATCCCATTTGCCGCCTCCACTATAAGGGCTGCGGGATTGAGTTCACGCAGACGCTCACGCATTCGGATCACATGCTCTTTTTCCACAATGTCTGTCTTTGTGATAATGACAGTATCTGCGGTCACGATCTGTTTTATTGATTCCGGATTATTCCTCAGATGCAGTTCTCCGTTAGCCGCATCCAGGCAGCATACCACACAGTCAACATAATAGCGGTTCGTAAGGAGCGGATCCATGAGAATGGAAAAAAGAATGGGCGCCGGATCTGCAAGCCCTGTGGTTTCAATGACCACCCGGTCCAGCTTGATCTCGCCACGTTCTGATTCGTTGAGAATTTCTTTTAACTCTTTTACCAGGTCATCACGCATATTACAGCAGATACACCCTCCGCTGAGCAGCCGGGTCTTCTCCTCTATGCGCCGGATCAGGCGGTGGTCCAGACCTGCCTGACCATATTCGTTGATAATCACAGCTGTGTCGGCAAATTTCTCATACTTGAGCACATTGGACAAAAGGGTGGTTTTTCCGCTTCCAAGAAATCCGGTAACAATGGTAATCGGATGCCTGTTATCTCCAATCATCACCTGCTTCACATCCTCTCCCGAAGCGCCTTTAAAAAGACAGGGTCAAGGGGATCTAAATCCTGATGGGCCAGATCAGAAGCAGCCTTCCACATTCCCCCAAGATCGTTGATCACTACGCTTGTGCCTTTTTTGTCAAATAACATATATTTGCTGCCGCTCCAATCCTTCAGGGCAAGCCCGTAGTAGCTGAGGATCTGATTGGCAATGGCCACACGTCTGAGCCGAAGGCGCATTCTCTCCCGCTGGCCCTCTCCTGCCACAATTTTTTTTCTGCTTCTGTAGTTTGCATCATGGACCGGCTGATCCGTCCAGTGGACCGTCATGATCATTTCACCGCACAGTATACACATATCCCACACTCCTTCAAAAAGAAGGCATGCAGGCAGGCATGCCTCCGTCATCAGTTGGTTCCTATTTCTTAGGGAATCTCTTAAGGAACTCATCAGCCATCTCATCAAGAGTACACCAGCGTATGCCTTCGTGCTGGTTGATGTGGTCAATCAGATGCTGGTGGCAATTGAGAGCCTTCATACGGCCGGATACATCGGGATGGATGGTCATTGGGAACACGGCAAAGTCGTAGTTCTCATAAACATAATCAAAAGAATCCTCCCACATTCCAAAAATATCCTTGGGATTATGGAACCCAAAGCTGTTGGGGGACTTCTTGATAAACATCAGCGGCGGAAGATCATCTAAATCCCAGTTTGCGGGAATCTCCACCAAATCGGTCTCCTCTCCGCGAACCAGCGGCTTCATCCATGTGTGTGCCGGTGCAGAGTAATCAATCTTGTCCCAGCTGTCCCCAATACGCACATAGTAAGGCATACAGTCGTGATGCATGAGAGAGTGGTCATACTTAATGCCATATTTCTTGAGAAGCTTGTCAGTGACATTGGAGAACTCCCACCAGGGAGCAACGTAACCTGTGGGTCCCTTACCGGTAAGGGCAGTGATCAGTTCAACGCTCTTAACAAGGATGTCCTCCTCCTGCTGAGAGGTCATAGCAATAGGATTCTCATGGGAATAGCCGTGTGCCCCAACCTCGTGGCCCGCATCCACGATCATCTTCATCTGCTCCGGGAATGTTTCGATGGAGTGTCCGGGAGCAAACCATGTGGCCTTGATGTTGTTCTTCTCAAACAGCTTCAGCAGCCTTGGAATGCCGACCTCACCGGCGAAAAGCCCCCGGGAAATATCATCCGGTGAATCCTCGCCACCGTAGGATCCCAGCCAACCGGCAACAGCATCAATGTCTACTCCATAACCAACCAGAATTTCTTTTTTTGCCATGTTTCATACCTCCAATCATTCTTTGTTATCAGGTGTCCGTCTTTTATTAATACCCCCTGTCTCAGGAATAATAATACATATTAAAAGTTGTTGTTATAAAGCTTTTCATTCATATCTCTAAGGTAGGGAAGCACCTGGCGCATACGCGCAACCTCGTCCAAGTCGATCTGCGCGCACACAACAGCGTCTCCCTCCGCTCCGTAAGAAGCAAGAATGGTGGTGTCGGGTCCTACGATGCGGCTCAATCCCCCAAACGCACTGTCCTTATCCTGGCCACAGCGGTTGCTGGCTATGACAAAGGCGCCGTTTTCCAGCGCTCTGCTGCGGGAGGCCGTGTCCCAGGCATAGTACCGGGCCCTGCCGAAGGCGGAGGTGTAGATCAGTATGTCCGCGCCCTTGTGCACCTGAATCCTTGCCATTTCCGGAAATCCTATTTCGTAACAGATTAAAAGCCCTATTTTACAAAAGGATAACTGGATTACATCCAGCTGTTCCCCTTTTCCAAAGCGTTTGTCCTCGCCGCCCCAAAGATGCATCTTCCGGTGCTTACCCTTAAATCCCTCAGGGCCGACCACAACAGCGGTATCATACAGAATCCCGTTCTCTCCAGATTCAATGATAGCCCCTGCAATATAGATGTGGTGCTTTGCAGCAAGCTGATGCATCCACTGGGTAGCTGCCCCGGGTATGGGTTCCGCCAGGACGGTATCATATTCCTCAACACGATAACCGGTATTAAAAAGTTCGGGGAGCACAACCAGCTGTGCTCCCTTCTTTACAGCATCTTCGATCAGCGCTCCGGCTCTATTGAGATTTGCCTCTTTGTCATTCAGGATGCAATCCATTTGAATGGATGCCACGGTGAGTTTATTGGACACAGTCATCCTACCTCCTACTATTTATTTTCCTTCGCATTATCTGTTAAACGCAAATTGTATGCCAACTTTGAAAGAGGATTAAAAATATTTATTCTATCCATTCCCATACACTGGAATATGAAAATTCTTATGCATTGTATCCAAACAGTGTGTTGGGATTTTGTGCATATTTTTTTCTCCCATGGGCCGCACATCATTCGGTATTTTGAAAACATGAAAAAAACCATGCAGCCGTGCATAAAAATTATGCACGGCTGCATGGTTTGATTTCCTACTGTTTAATTTTCTAGTCTTTATTTCTCAACTTCCTGCTAATGGTGCTTTGGTCCACGCCAAGGGCCTCCGCCATCTGGGTGGTGGTGGAATATTTTTCTTTTACCATCTGGATCAGCATGTCCTCCACCATCTGATGGGCTTCCCGCAGGGGTATGATCCCGTCCACATGTACCACCGTCTTCCGGCGGCTGTTGGTAATGGCCTCAGGCAGGCTCTCCTTGCCTATCATGTTATGGGGAGACAGAACCACCATCCTCTCCACAGTATTCTGAAGCTCACGGATATTGCCGTCCCATTTGTAGGTCATAAACGCATCCATTACCTCCGGCGAAATTACACGGTCCATATTATATTTCTTATTATACTTATCTAAAAAGAACAGGGAAAGGGGAAGGATATCATCTTTCCGCTCCCTAAGAGGCGGTATATTGATCGCCACAACATTCAATCTGTAATACAGATCCTTTCTAAACGTTCCGTTATTTACTTCCTCCAACAGATCCTTGTTTGTGGCTGCGATGATCCGCACGTCCACAGAGATTTGCTTTGTACCGCCTACCCGCATGAACTCGTTTTCCTGAAGCACGCGGAGGAACTTTGCCTGCAGCGTTAAGGGTATCTCACTGACCTCATCCAGAAAAAGAGTGCCGTGATTTGCAAGTTCAAAAATGCCCAGTTTTCCGTTTCGCTCCGCCCCTGTAAAGGCGCCTCTCTCATACCCGAAGATTTCCGACTCAATCAGCGTGGGCGGAATGGCTCCGCAGTTGATCTTAATATAAGGACCATCTTTGCGGTTGCTCATGGAATGTATATAGTTTGCAAGGACCTCCTTGCCCACACCTGACTCACCGGTAATGATCACTGTAATGTCAGTCTCGCTAACCTTCATAGCAAGAGAAGATGCATTGAGCATCTGGGCGCTGTTTGCAATAAAGGGGACATCCTGCTGCTCCTGAATACGCGTGTAGGCAAGTTCACGCTTATATCCCTCCACCAGCAGCTTTGTCTCCTCCAATTCCTTATAAAGCTCATTTTCATTGACAATAAGACGGGATGTATTGATGACACGCACGATTTTTCCATTCTCATCCTTTATAGGTGTCCCCAATACCAGCAGCTTTTTCCCTGTAGCCGTGGTCTGTATGGCCTGCACCCGCCGTTTGGATTCCAGGACCATCCGCGTCACAGAGGGGTAATACGTACCCTGTTTCTCAAGTTCGTAAACACTTTTACCGATCAGACTTTCAGCATCCACTCCCCATATGGACTTGGCCGCAGAGCTGACCGACAAGGTGATCCCGTTGCTGTCAGATGCGTAGATTACATCCCAGTTAGTCTCAAACAGCTTGCTGATATCCTCATTGAGCCTGCTGTAACTCATTTCCAAGTCCTCAGAATTTTCCTCCACATTGTGGAAGCGAAGCCGCATCCCCCCTATGGTACGCCCGCCATCCATTATATTACTTTGCAGTATTAAATCTCCCATCTCCCGGAACATGATCCTGGTTTCCGTAGTATTGCCCAACATAGCGATCAGGCTTGCGATGTTCGCTTCAACTGTGTTGACATCCGCGCCCATCAGGGACTGGGCAGACCGGCCGCAGTAATGGCAATACTGGCTGTTCACATCCACAATACGTCCATTCATGTCAATGATAATAACATCGCAGGGCAAGGCATCCAAAATCACCCTTTTCGTAAAGGGATCCTTAGAGCCTGCATCTGTACTTGAACTGCTGAGATCCTTACCGCCCATTCCGCCACCACCTGCCATATTTTCCGCCTAGCCAAGTTCCTTGTATTGATGATCCATCCTGCTGATTTATATTGCTTCCTTCTTTTCAGACATCTTTTTCGCCAGCACATCCGATAAAATCCCCAGGGAAATGCCGCAAACCAGAGCAACCGCTGTCCCCTTCCAGTCATTTCCCGATGCATAAAAAGCCGCATTACCTATAAATGTTCCCGGGATAAAACCAAGGATGGCAAATTTCGCCTGCCAGCACATGACCGCCGCAAACAAAATAGTAAATAGAATGCCAGGTACCCCGGGCAGGAGATTACAAACAGCAATCGTTACAAATCCCCACAAAACCCCGCTCATATTTGTGCAGAAGGCGGATCTTACACCCTTCAGCCCGCCCCCTGCGGCAAAATAGCTGGCCCATCCCAAAAAGCCCACAAAACCGATCAGTCCCATCACTCCGCTGAGATAGACCCACACACCTGCCAAAAGTCCTACTGTAATTCCCACTGCAAAAAGATAACTCATACTGTCCACTCCTTTTCATATAAGATTGGCCCTACATAAAACCGCCTATCTTTTTATACCGCAATTTTCATGCCAATTATATATGAAAGGAATGACCATACTTCTATTATATCAGATTGTTCCCTGTGCACAAGGGCTGCATTACTCACACTTCCTATTTTCGATTGTCTTGTTCCGTATATACACCCGGCTTTCATAGGGACGCAGACTCCTTAACCAGGATTTCCCCACACCATCATCTCCTAACCCGGCTCCATCCTCATCCTCATAATTTCCAATGAGCAGCTTCCACCCCCACAGGCCAAAGGGCTCAGGAAGCGCAGCAGCCGTACTCCCCATATTATTCCAGACCATCAGCTCATTTTCCTCATCACTTCGCCTGTATGCCAGGATCCGGGGATGGCTGCGGTGAAGGAACTCAATGTCCCCTTCCTGGATCACACCATATTCTTTTCTCAGGGATATGAGGCGCTTATAATAATGGAAAATGGAATCAGGATCCTTTTTTTCATCCTCCACATTGATATAAGTATGGTTCTCAGGTATCCCGATCCATGGCCGGGCATCGGAAAAACCGGCATACCGGCTGCCGTCCCACTGCATGGGGGTGCGGCTGTTATCCCTGGAGCGGTTCTGGATGACGTAAAGCGCCTCCTTGGCAGTGCAGCCCTGTTCCTGGAGGATCTGATAATAGTTGGTGCTTTCCACATCCCTGTACTGGGAAATACTTTCAAAGCAGGGATTGGTCATTCCCAGTTCCTCCCCCTGGAACACATAGGGCGTTCCGCGGAACATATGGATCACGGTTGCCAGCATTTTGCCGGATTCCTTCCAGTAACGCCTGTCATCCCCAAAGCGGGAGATGGCCCTGGGCTGGTCATGATTGCACCAGAATACCGCATTCCACCCGTCTCCTTTTGCCATATCCTCCTGCCATACCATAAACAGACGCTTCAGTTCCGCCATATCAGGCTCCATCAACTTCCATTTATCACCACCTCTGTAATCCACTTTCAGGTGATGGAAATTAAAACACATGGAAAGCTCCCTGTTTTCCGGGCAGCTGTAACGGATGCAGTTGTCCAGAGAAGTGGAGGACATTTCCCCCACCGTGACCATAGCATCAATCCCCGTGTTTCTTGTAAGTTCCTGAAGGTATTCATGGACATGGGGACCATCGGTATAAAAGCGGCGTCCATCTCCCTCATAGTCATCCTCCAGCAGTGGAGGCTTGGATATCAGGTTCACTACATCAAACCGGAATCCCCTGACTCCCTTTTCCTTCCAGAAAAGGACCACCTTCTCAAGCTCCCTGCGCACCTTTGGATTATCCCAGTTCAGGTCGGCCTGTGTTACATCAAAGAGGTGGAGGTACCATTTCTTCAGATGGGGCACATATTCCCATGCACTGCCTCCAAATTTGGACTGCCAGTTGGTGGGAGGGTTCTCCGGCTCCCCGTCCCGGAATATATAATAGTCCATATAAGCCGGGTCCCCCTCCAGGGCCTTCTTAAACCAGGCATGTTCCGTGGATGTATGGTTAAATACCATATCAAACATACAGCCGATCTCCCGCTTTCCGGCCTGGGCGATCAGTTCCTCCACATCCTCCATGGTGCCGAACATAGGATCCACGGACAGATAGTCCGCCACATCATATCCATTGTCATTCTGGGGGGATTTGAAAAAGGGTGTAAGCCATATATAATCAATTCCCAGCTCCCTGAGATAATCCAGACGCCGGATCACTCCCCTTATATCACCCTGCCCGCTTCCGCTGGAATCCTGAAATGATCTTGTATATATCTGATAGATGGTACTGCTCTTAAAATCCCGCATTATGATCCTCCTTTATTGTCTCACTTAAGCACTGCCACCGCATCGGCCCCCGCGCTGGCGAGGAAACCGAATTTCCATTCTATGCTGGCCGTATTTCCCGGGTTGGTCACAACCATAATAACCATATCGGGGTGGCCCGCCTTGCGAATCCGTTCCCTGCTGAAGCGGATCAGCTGATCTCCCGCATTCACCCGGTCCCCCGGTTTAACCAGGGCCTCAAACCCTTCCCCATTCATGTCCACTGTATCCAGACCAATATGGAGCAGCACCTCCATTCCATTATCCAGTACCAGACCGCAGGCATGAAGGCTTCCATCCATGACCACTGCAACCGTACCGTTTGCCGGCGCTCTCAGCACTTCATCCTCAGGTTCAATGGCAACGCCGTCCCCCAGGGCTTTGGATGCGAACACCTGGTCCGGCACCTCCTCCATGGGAATGACCCGGCCGGAAACATATGCTGTCAGCTGTTCTACAGCCACATCCCCTGTCCGTTCCTCCCTTTCGCCGTCAGACTTTCCCTCTGTTCCAATTCCCCTGCGCTTTCCAATAATAAATGTCAGACCAAAGGGAATTACGATCACTACGGCCATTGCAATTACAAAGATCCCCATGTATTGAGGCTGTATGGACAGGACTCCGGGAATACCGCCCACTCCGATGGCATTAGCCTTTACACCGGACATTACGGAAAGCGCTGCCGCCACCGCGGATCCGGCCATACCGCAGATAAAGGGGAATCCATACTTTAAGTTCACGCCAAACATGGCCGGCTCCGTAACGCCCAGATAACAGGAGATGCAGGCCGGTACAGATACTTCCTTTGCCTTTGCATCCCTTTTTTGCAGGCAGATCATAGCCAGAACCGCGGAGCCCTGGGCAATATTGGAAAGGGCGATCATAGGCCACAGGGTGGTTCCCCCAAAATCAGCGATCAGCTGCAGATCGATCGCATTGCTCATATGGTGAAGGCCGGTGATGACAAGGGGCGCATAAAAGAATCCGAACACTGCCGCAAACACTCCTTTAAAGGAGGATGTAAGGCCTGCATTCACCAGGTCTGAGATCACGGCTCCCGCCTTCCAGCCAATGGGTCCCAGGATTCCATGGGCCACGATCACGGATAAGATCAGGGAACAGAAGGGAACCACGATCATGGATATCACGGACGGACAGATCTTTCGGAAAAACCGCTCCAGATAGACCAGTGTAAATCCTGCCAGCACTGCGGGCAGCACCTGTGCCTGATATCCGATCATATCCACCTGCATGAACCCAAAATTCCACTTGGGTATCTCAGCCGCGGCCGTTGAAGCCACACTGTAGGCATTAAGAAGCTGGGGCGAGACCAGTGTAATGCCCAGCACGATCCCCAATGCCTGGGTAGTCCCCATCTTCTTTGTGATAGACCATACAATACATACAGGCAGGAAATGGAACACAGCCTCGCCGATCAGCCACAGAAAGCTGTTCATGCCTGCCCAGAACACGGATACCTGGGTCAAGGTCTTGGTCCCCCCGTCAAACAGGGCGATCTCCCCGATGATATTGCGGAAGCCCAGGATCAGACCTCCCACTATGATAGCCGGGATCAGGGGGGCAAATATCTCCGCCAGGCTGCTCATGATCCTCTGAAGCATGTTCTGGTTCTGTTTGGCCGCCTTTTTCACCGCATCCTTGGACACGCCTTCAATCCCTGCCACTGCCACAAAATCATTGTAAAATGTACTCACTTCATTGCCGATAATAACCTGGAACTGTCCCGCCTGTGTAAATGTGCCCTTGGCGGACGCCAGGGATTCAATGGCCCCTGTATCTGCCTTGGACGGATCATTGAGCACAAACCGCATCCGTGTAACACAGTGGGAAACAGCCGCTATATTCTCCCGTCCTCCCACATACTCCAACAGCTTCTTAGAATCCTCGGTAAATCTCCCTGCCATAATTACCTCCTCAGACTGAAACATCTCACTTTAACCTGTTTCTTTGCAATCATCTGTTCATTTTAAACTGCCTCTTAGCACATCATCGCCCGCACTTGTTTAGACAAGTATTTTATGATATGATTATATCTTGTTTAAACAAGTTTGTCAAGAGCAAAAATAAAACTCCCACAATAAATGTGAGAGTTTCCAGTATTAAACTTTTTCCACAATCAATCGCTGTCCCAATTTCATGATTTCATATTTGCGCCCCGGATACAGTTCTTCCATATAAAAGGCAAATAAAAGCGGATTCTCTGTGTTTCCCTCAACCATATCATAGTGAAGGGGCACCACTAAGTCAACCCCGGCCTCTGCTGCCAGATAGGCGGCATCCCGGCCATCCATATTTCCTACGATCCCTCTGCCGCGTCTCTCTAAATCCGTGCCATTGACAGGAAGGAAAGCGGCGGTGATCGGCCCTTTGTTTTTGATATCTGTGAGAAGCCTTTCTGTTAACATAGTATCCCCGGAATGATATATCCTAATACCACCCAAGTCCAGGAAATAGCCAAGATAACACTGGTTGCCTGACGTATCCGTCTCATAGGATTCATGGGCTGCCCCCACTGGAAGAAGCTGGATCTCCTCTGTTAACGATACAGGCTCAAACTCCTTTGCCCCCACAATTGCATGTTCAGGAATCCCGGAGCACTCCAGCACTTTTGTCACCGGATAAGGGACCACTACCCTCATATGCCTGTTATTTTCCCACATAGGTTTCAGTGTGTCTGCATTCATGTGGTCCGCATGGTTATGGGAACAGATGACCCAATCCACCCGATCCACCATTTGGCCGGTGTACGGCGGAGGATAAAGCCTCCTGCTGATTCCATCCGGCCTGAACAGATCATTCAGGACCGGATCAATATATATAATTGTTCCCTTCCATTTAATAACCAGACCCATCTGTCCAATATACCATATGGCCGCCATATGATCGGGATATTCTGTCTCTTTGATCTGATCCAACAGCTTTCTCCCTGAAAGATACCACTTATTTCCCACAATGTTCCTTTCCACACAGTTCAGGGGAGCCGGTCTTTCCGCTGCTCCCGCCCCCCTGCTCCATGTTACCTTAATGTTGATAAAATGTCCTCGATCAGTGTCATTGCCTGATCTGCCGCAGACTCTACCTTTGTGGAATCATAAGAAACCACTTCCGCCGCATCGATCAGTACCGCTGTTATCTCTGCATTTGTAGATGCTGTGTTTTCGTAAAGTCCGGCATTTTCCTGTGCATACTGGGTTGCAATGATCACGCTTTCGTTTAAGACGCCCGCCTCCATACATGCGTCCTGAACCGCCTTATAGGGAGGAACTCCACGGCAGTCCCCCAATACCTTTCCTGCCTCTTCATCAGTAAGGAGGAAGTTCAGGAAATCTGCTGCTACCTCAGGATTTTCACATGTCTTTACAATGGCATACAGCTGTGACGGTTTCACCACCACAGATGTGTCCTTTGCATCCTGACGTATGGGAAGTCCTGTGGGTACAAAGGTATCTTCAGAATCTGACGTTTCACTTGTAATAAGGGATGTCCACGAAAGCCTGGATGTCAGTTTTCCGTTGATCCAGTCCGGGTTGGTCCATGTGGCGTTCAAAAAGGTATTGCCCTCCGCAGCAGGGACTGCCACGTTCTCCGTGTACAGTCTGGCTGCATAATTCAACGCATCCACCAGATCATCCCTTGTAAAGCCCAGTTCAAAGTTATCGTCAATAAGGAATTTCCCCGTCTTCTGAATGATATACGGACGCATTACAAACTCTACCATATCACTTTTATCAATGTTCAGAAAATACATGTCCGGGTTCTTCTCATGTACGGTCCTGCCAATGGTAATGAGGTCATCCCATGTCCACGCTGTATCTAAACCAGAAGGAATGCCAAACTCATCTAGCTTGGTTTTATTCATAATATAACATCTGGCATTAAGGCCGCTGGGAAGTGTGATCAAGGTACCGTTATAGGTACAATAGTTATCGATCAGCTTTTTATCAAATCCCTCAATATCGTAACCATATTGCCCCAGGTCCACAAAAAAATCACCGTTGGAAACAAAATCTCCCATCCACGGAGGGTTCAGCTGCACAATATCCGCTGACGTACCGCTCCCCAGCTCCGTTGCTACCTTCTCTCTCTCAGATTTGCCCCTGTATTCCGGTTCAATGGTCACATTGGGATGTTTTTCCTGGTACATTTTAATCACTTCTATGGTCTTTTCATGCCGCGCATCATTGCCCCACCAGGCAAAACGAAGCGAGACCGGTTCCCCTGCTTCCGGGCTCTCCGCTGCCGGACTTTCTGCCGGATTCTCCGCTGTCGGGCTTTCTGCCCCGTCCTTGTGCGGGACCTCCTTCTGCTCAGGGGCAGATGTTGTCTCCTTGGTTTCTGCTGTGCAGCCTGACATGGCAGATGCCATCATGATCCCTGAAAGCGCTATACATACCAGTTTTTTAATTTTTTTCATACGTACCCTCCTGAATTCATTATTTGTTCCCTGTTCTTTAAATACCCAAGTTCCACAGCCCGCCGGTAATAATGCAAAAGGGGGAGCAGAGTCTGGGCACACCTCTTTGGGCCGGACGGACAATCATAGATCACTGTATAATCATCATGTTTGTATTTTGAGAAATCATACAAGGGCGGCTGGTTTTCCCTGGTGATCCACTCAAACATCCCAAGTCCGGTTTCCATATATGCACGGTCGCCGGTAAGCTCATAGGCTATGGCAAGGCTCTCCAACACCATTCCGTTCAGGTTTAAAAATCTGACAGCCGGAAACTGTTTTCCAAAGAACACATCCGCCCTTGGGATGTAACAATACCGTATCATATCGTCCACCACATTTATCATGGTCTGTTTTATCTCCCGGGACGGGCATACCTGATCATATTGATAGAGTCCCACAATACCCACATGCATCATAAAAGGCACCCGGTCCATGTAATTGTCAGGGTATGGGGTAGTCCATGTTCCCAGTTCCTCTGCCCATTTCAGGTATACCTTCACAATAGGTTCACAGGCATCCAGCCATTTCTGCTCCCAGGTTTCCCTGTAAAGAGCCATAAATGTCCTCATGGCCCACCCGATCTCACGCGGTTCCACTGTGGCTGTGGCATGGTAAATGGGCAGTTCCATCAATTTCAGCAGCCCCTGTCCAATGGATCTGGCAGCCTCCAAACCGTACGGACTGCCGGTCAGGTGATAGTAATCCAGAAACCCCTCTACCCATTGATGGCTGGGTACCGGCTGACCGCTGACATGATCCACGCTATGGGTATACAGAAGTCCCTTTCTGTAAGGTTGGCCGCTGTAATGGCAGAGATCCACGTCATACCAGTGCTCCACAGCCGCTTTCATATAATCATAGTATCTGCGGTCCCCGGTCCTTGCCAGCATAACCATAAAATTGTGGGGCATATCATATTCATTGTTGATCCAGATCAACTCTCCCCCAGACCTGCCCTGTTTGATATACTCCCATTCCGGCCCGTCCCCGAAGTTCAGGATTCCCAGCCCCTTGGCTCTTGAATCCACATACCGGTATAAAAAGCGCTCTGTCTCATGGTGGTATTGGTCGGTAATATAGGGATCTAATACAGATGCCTCCATATAAACCTCAGGCGCCAGCACAGGCAGCGCGGGCATCTCAAACTGATGCGCCCTGTCAACGAGCATTCTGTCTTCCAATTCTACCTCATGGAAATACAAATAGCATCTGGTAGTTTTTGCCACTCCCTGAGGCACCTTAAGAATGGTGTTCAGTTCCGGAAGAAAGCTGATGCAGATCCCCTGTCCCGAAGCCTCCAATGCTTTGGGGAAATTCTGGTATGCCTGCTGGATGCCTGCTGTAACTCCATAATCCCGGTTTCTCCAGTCCGCTGCAAAAATACTGAACAACACTTCAGGAAACATCTCATTTGCCGTATTGATGATCGTATCAGCTGTGATCAGTTCTGAAATGGGTTCCTGATTTCCTTTCTTCACATGATAATTAAAGCCGGATGTATAAATTCCATATTCTTCTTCCCCTGTGCATTCGCCTCCAATTCCAGGCCTGATCTCCAGTTTCATTTCCCTTACCGCTTCATAGGGATAGTCTTTGTTATATTTAAGACCGGCCTGTTCATTATTGATGACCATTTCCCGCCTGTCGGCTGAGGATCTGTCATCCTCCGTGTTTATGATCTGGTAGTCTGCCAGGATCCATGGTTTTCCGGCCCAAACGGTGATCATAAGAGCATAATCAAACCAGCTCTTTTCCCCACAGTAATGCCTCCCCCTTGTTCTCACCACGGCTCTGACAGGTCCCTCTTCGATCACTTCCCATCCACCTGCTCCTATCTCTGCCTTAAACTCATCCCCTTCCTGATCCTTAATGACCGGCCCGATAATTTCATCCGCACCGTATGTATGTCCGGGTGTCACAATCCTGTGGAATATGCATCTCTGTCCTGATTTGGCCAGTTCTATATGCATTGATCCGTTTTCAATGGCTGTATACTCACCTCCCCGCTGCACATGAATCATTGGAAATCCTGTTTCTTCTTTATCCTGCATCTCCGCTGCCAGGCAAAGTTCATAATCCGTTTCCTGGTTTGCAGGTAAATCTCCAAGAAAATGAACCAGAAGCCACCTGACCGTGCCATCCTCCCAAAAGCCGGTTGCCCTGAACTGCGCCGGATAGCACCTGCCCTCAGGCAGTTTTTTCAGTTTCAGAGACTTTATTTTTCCCGAATACAGCTCTCCTTTTGGTAACGGAACAGCCACTGTGGCTGGTTCCATTTTTTTGTCATACCTGGATACAATCTCAAAATGTATTTTTTTCCTCATCCTGCCCTACCTCTCCCATTGTTGGATTTTATCCCTTTAACCCCGTGGTGCTGATGCCCTCAACAAAATATTTCTGTGCAAAGAAAAACAGTATGATAAGGGGCAGAATGCTGATCATGGACATGGCCATGACCTTATCCCACTGTACCTGTGCGGCAGTGTCAAGAGACGCCCTTAGCCCAAGGGAAACAGGAAACTTCTTAACTGAGCTGATGTAAATCAAAGTATTAAAAAAGTCATTCCACGTCCACATAAACTGGAACAGACCGGCTGAAAATAATGCAGGCTTTATAAGAGGCAGCAGGATCTGAAAATAGACCTTCAAAGACGAACATCCGTCAATATACGCTGCTTCATCCAATTCTTTCGGCACTCCCCGCAAAAATTGTACGATCATGAAAATAAAAAACGGGAAACAGGCAAATGCGGCCGGAAGATAAAAAGGCCAGTATGTATTTAGAAGTCCCGCCTTATTAAAAATTAAGTACCGCGGAATGATGATAACGGAGTTTGGAAGCATAAGCGTGGAAATCATCAAGGCGAAAAAAAACTTTTTAAAAGGAAACCTGAACCTGGCAAAACCGTAAGCCACAAAGGAACAGGAGAACACGGTCAGCAGCACGGTGGGTATTACCATCACAAAGGTGTTTTTAAAATAAGTGGCAAAGGTAATGTTGCCCACACCGTTCCACCCTCTTGAGAAAGCCGATAAATCAAAGGAAGAAGGGAGGAGTTTAGTGGAGCCCAGTATCTCCGCATTGGTCTTAAAACAGGCGAAAAACATCCAGATAAAAGGAAACGTAATCACCAGACCTACCAATACCAAAAGGATGTACGCAATTGCATTGTGTTTTTTCATTTAAAAGTCACCTCCATCCTCATAATAAACCCATGCATCGGAGGATTTGAAAATAAACAAAGTAAAGATCAATATAATGGCAAACAGGATCCAGGAAATTGCAGAAGCATAGCCCATCTTAAAATTGCTGAAGCCTTCTGTGTACAGTTTCATTCCAATTAAATAGGTGGATTTTAGAGGCCCCCCATTGGTGATCACAAATGCAGATGTGAAATTCTGCAGTGCGTTGATGGTCTGCATGATCAGATTAAAAAATACAATGGGTGTTATAATGGGAAGGGTGATATAGAAAAACCGCTTCACCTTTCCTGCCCCGTCAATACTTGCAGCTTCATGCAGGTCCACGGGGATCTGCTTCAGCGCGGCAAGGAACAATACCATTGAGGAGCCAAACTGCCATACCTGCAGCAGGCATATGGTAAACATAGCCGTGCCTGCCTGCCCTAGCCAGTTGACAGAGGGCAGTCCTATGAGTTCCAGCAGCTTGTTCAAAATCCCGTCTGACATAAACATCAGCCGCCACAGCGCTGATACCGCCACGCTTCCTCCCAAAATGGACGGGATATAGTAGACAGTCCTAAAGCCATTGATGCCCTTTAACCTCATGTTCAGGATCAATGCAACGATCAGGGCAAAGAAAAGCTTGCTTGGAACTGAGATCAACGCATATTTCATTGTAACCATAATGGATTTTTTAAAATCTGGATCAATGGTAAAAAGACGGATATAATTGTCTAGCCCTATGAATTTCGGCTGTCCCAAAACACTATATTGGGTAAATGAGTAGTACAGTGAGGCTAAAAACGGATACAGCTGCAAAAACAAAAAACCGATCAGCCAGGGCATGATAAAAAACAGTCCCCTGTAGTCTTTCAGCCTCTTTTTTTTCTGATTATTGACCGTATATTTTATGGCTTTCATATAATATCCCCCCTGGTCATTCTATCTTTACAATTTTTATAGTATCTAATATAATTATGATATAATTCAGCGTGATTTCTGACAAGAATTGCAAGCAACGAAATGGTATCATTATCTATCTGTTTGGAGGAATGTATGTACAAGTTGATTATCGTAGATGATGAAAGCAGTATATGTGAAGGTATAGCTGCCTGTTATCCATGGGCCGAGATGGGATTTGAGATAGCCGGTACATTCCCCAATGGAAAAAGTGCACTGGACTACATAGAGCGCTATCTGGTGGACGTGGTCTTAAGTGATATCCGTATGCCCAAAATGGACGGGTTGGAGTTGTCCCACGCCCTTTCCAAGGATTATCCCGATGTGACGGTTGTCCTTCTAAGCGGATATGCGGAATTTGAGTATGCCCGTGAAGCCCTCCGTTTTGGGGTAAAGGAATACATCCTGAAACCCATTAAATATGATACCATTATACAGGTTTTCACCAAGATACGCGAAAGCCTGGACGCATCCAGGGGAATCCGTAAAATAGATGAACAATCACCTGGTTATTACGATCTTATTGTGGACCAGGTAACCCAGTATGTGGATGAACATTTTCAGAATGCAAACCTGGAGGATGCCTCAATCCTTGTCAGTCTGAGCCCCAATTATCTGTCAAAGATATTCAAGCGTAAGAAGGGGAAAAACTTTTCCGAATACGTGTTGGATGTGAAAATGGAAAAAGCAGCGGGACTGCTGCGTGATATCACCCTGAAAACATACGAAGTGGCAGCCGCAGTGGGATATGACAATCCTAAGAATTTTTCCCGCGCATTTAAACAGTATTGCGGAAAAACTCCAAGGGAATTCCGGGAACAGGAGCTGCCTATATGAAAAAGCAGTTTTTTATTTCCAAATTTATCATGTTCATAAGCCTGACACTGATCCCCATCTGCATTTTCGGCTCTGTTTCCGTATTTTTCATCAATCTGAAAGTAAAGCAGGAGGCGGAGGCCAAAACCATGGCCACCACAGATTTAATGGAACAGTTCTTCAGTGAGCTGACCAATACCCTGGAATTTTACAGGGTCACCATGAACTCAGATGCCCAGCTTCACCTGGCACTGATCCAAGCGCTGAACAATGAACATCTTGACATGGAAATGATACAGAGGCTGGAGCAGTCCATGCAGAACATTTATTACTCACAGAGTACTAAGCCTTACATACAGTCGCTGTACATAACAATGCAAAACAGCCCTTATTATATAAACGGCCTTAACCGTGAACGGTTCTCTGACTCCATTGACAAAGATTGGGCCGGTATAATGGATGGGCGTGAGGAATCTTCATATATACAGATACGCCACATCAAAAAGAATAAATTTGATACCCATACCATACCGTCCGTAACCGTGTATCAGAGGATGAAATACAATGAACTGATGGCCATTAACATCAATCAGGAATATTTTAACAAATGGCTGAATTCAGTAGCTGATTATGATGGTCAGGCCCTTATGATCTTAAGCAGGGACGGCCAGATCCTGTTTTTTAATGAGAATGCCGGTTCCCTTCCAGAGGACGTACAATCCCAGGCCTTGTCCGATACCCTGGACAACCATCCGGACAACCTGCTCTTACACGGTTACTATATAAACTCAGAGACATTTCCGGGAAACTATGGTTTTCGCTACGTATCCATGATCCCACGAAGCGAAGTCTTCGGGCTTTCCAATAAAATCCTCCAGCTTACTATTGCCGCCGGTTTCCTTAGTATCCTTGTATCCTCAGTTCTGGCATATTGTTTCACCCGCCGTGATTATCAGCAGATATTCCAGATCATTGACCTGTTTGACCAGGCTGAAAAGGGAGAATTCCATGCTCAGAACGGACTAAAAGCAGTTCCTGGCAGTCCTTATTTCCACATTATCAACAATGTGATCAACCTGTTTATGTCCCAGACGTATCTGAAGGTACAGCTGGATGCAAAAAAATATGCTTTATCAACCGCCCAATTATCCGCCCTGCAATATCAGCTGAACCCTCATTTTTTATTTAATACCCTTCAAAGCATCGACCTAGAGATTTTGAAGGCATGCGGCAGGCCCACCTCTGCCAATCAGATGATCCTGGAGCTGTCTTCTCTGCTGCGGTATTCCCTGGATGAGCCTATGAAGCCGGTAACCGTGCAGGAGGAAATCGCTGTTACCAAAAATTATATCCAACTCCAGTCATTTAAATACAGGGACTGCTTCCATGTCACCTGGGAATACACCGATGACATACTGGACGCCCCCATCCTCCGCCTGCTTCTGCAGCCCATTATTGAGAATTCCATCACCCATTCAGGCAAAACCACGCCTGAAAAGCTGTGGATCAAAATCAAGATCCGTTCTACGGATGGATTTCTTTCAGTTTTTATTATTGACAACGGCTATGGAATGGACAAAAAGCGCCTGGCTGATCTGCAGCAGGCGCTGATGGAAGAACAGGTAGACAGTTCGGGAAAACACATTGGGCTTAAAAATATCAGCCAGCGTATCCGCCTAGCATATAGGAGCGGTTATGTCAGGATCCAAAGCAAAAAAGGGATGGGAACCATTGTGGAATTGGGAGGGATTGAAAGCTGATCCACTCCCTATCCCCCCAACACTGGCTTTTGGTTAAAATCCCGGTTCCAGTATCCCCAACTCCATTACATACTTATAAAAGTGCAGGAAAGGAATCAAAGATTGGGCGCAGCGCTTTGGCCCCACCGGACAATTGTATATAACGGTAAACTCATCCCGCTTTATCTTTGAAAAATCATACACGGGCGGAAGGTTCTCAACGGAAATCCATTGGAACATCCCCATGCCTGCATCGATATATTTCCTGTTCCCTGTAAGCTCATAGGCAATTGCCAGGGACTGCAGCACCATACCGTTTAGATTGAGGTAGCGGACCGCAGGTGACTGTTTGCCATAAAAAGTTCCGGCCCGCTCCACATAACACTCATCCATCATCTCATTGATCACAGACAGGACCGTTTCCTTGATCCGCTGGTCCGGACGCAGCCTGTAATAGCCTGTAAGCCCCACCACTCCCACATTGATCATAAACGGCACCCTGGCAAGGTGGTTGTCAGGGTAGGGTGAGGTCCATGACCCATATGCATTGGCCCACTCAATATAAACCTCCACGATCGGCTGGCATGCGTCCAGCCAGCGTTCCTCATGTGTCTCTTGGTACAAAGCAAGGAATGTCCTCATGGCCCATCCGATCTCCCTGGGTTCCACCGTTCCCGTGGTTTGATAAAGGGGCAGCTTCAACAGCTGGATCAAACGGTTCCCGATGGTCATGGCAGCCTCATATGCCTGATTATTTCCCGTGAGATGATAGTAGTCCAGGAACCCCTCCACCCATTGATGGCTGGGCACCGGCTGGCCTGTCACATGATCCACGCTATGGGTATACAGTAATCCGTATTTGTGGGGATTCTGGCTATAATGGCAGAAATCCACATCATACCAGTGTTCCGTGGATGCCTTCAGGTAATCATAATACCTGGAATCCCCTGTTCTGGCAAGCATGAGCATAAAGTTGTGAGGCATATCATACTCATTATTGATCCAAACATCCAGCCCTTCTGAGCGTCCCTGCTTCATGTACTCCCATTCCGGGCCATCACCAAAGTTCATCATCCCCAGTCCCTTTGCCCTGGAATCCACATAGCGGAACAGGAAACGCTCCGTGCTGTGATGGTACTGGTTGGATACCAGACTGCCAAATACACCTGAGTCCATGTATACCTGGGGATCCAGCACCGGTATTACCGGACGCTGAAACAACAGTTCCCTGTCCACGATCTGGTCTTCTGTCATATCCTTTCCATGGAATGAGAGATGGAACCGGGATGTCCTGGCCGCCCCCTGGGGCACCTTCAGCATTTCCCCATACTCCGGAGGCATTAGCTTCAGAACAATCCCCTCCCTGGAGCTTTCTATTGCCTTTGGGAAATTCTGGTACGCCTGATAGACGCCGGCTGTAAGCCCGCGGGTTTGATCCTGCCAGTCCAATGCATAGATGCTGAACAGGACTTCGGGAAACATTTCATTTGCCGTTTGAATGATTGTATCTGCTGAAACCAGATGGTATAGGCGCTGGCTCCCTGCTTTTTTCTCCGCCGTATAGTGGAAACTGGACGTAAAAAGAGTATGGTTAAATTCCTGCCCCCCGCCGCAGCCGGGATCGATCCGTACCTCGATCCCCTTAACATCCTCGTATGCGTAATCCCTGCTGTACTTAAATCCTGCTGCCTCTGCATTCAGTTCAAGGTCATAGTGTTCCCTGTGTTCCCTGTCTTCCTCACAGTTTATAAACTGGTAATCAAACTTCAGCCAATCCTTGTTGCGGTACGCATAGACAAACAGCTTATAATCAAACCAACTCTCCCCTGATTCGTCATAATGTTTACCCTCTGTACAGAGGACAGCCCGGACCGGACCGTCCTCCAGTATCTCCCATCCATCATCCCCAATGCGGATCATATATTGCCGGCCGGCCCTGTCAGTCATATACGGGCCCATTACCGTCCTCTCATTATACAGGTATCCCCCTGTTTCTATGGTTGAAAATATATGGTCCGCCCCTGCTGGGGATAGGACAGCCTTCATGCTTCCCGTATCTATCACCACATGGCCATCTTCTTTAAAAACAATTGGGGTTAACGGCCGGGACTCCCCCTCCTCCCTGGAAAGCCAGTAATCCACGGCACGGTTAGCCGGCAGATCTGCCAGGAAATTAACAAGAAGCCACTTAATGGACCCATCTTCCCAGTCAGCGGTCACCTTGTACTGAGCCGGGTAAGTTTCCTCTCCCCTTTGCACAGTAAACAGAGGCAGATCCCCATAATCCGCTTTTCCTTTGGGAAATGGGACCGCAACCGATACAGGTTCCCCCTTCTGCTCATATTTAGACATGATCTCAAAATGAATTTTTACCATAGCGCCCTCCCTATGTATGATTCTGCCTTACAGCAGCCCTCCAATAGTTACCTACAGAGATATCATAGCATAGGGGATCACGGTGAGAGAATACCACGAGAAATCAAATGGTATCATAATCGGTCTTTTTTCACTTCGCCCTATGAGCCAGATCATAGAACACAAACCGGTCCGGCCTGTGGCGCGACTGGGTAAACTCAAACATTATGCCCTGGGCATTGTAAGTCATGCTGCTGACCACGGCCATACAGTTATACCCTTTCATGTCCAGATACTTTTCATCAATCTGGTTCATCCGCTCCACTGTCATCTTTCTTTTTGTGGTGACAATACTCTCCCCCAGCTCCTGTTCCATGTATTCATAGATGGACTTTTGTGCAATCTCCGGGGTCAGGGACTTCACCACGCATTTCAGGAAATAGTTATGGTCAATGATCAGGGCTTCCCCGTCAATGTAACGCACTCTCTGGATATAGTAGATCTGTTCACCCAATGGAAATGTGGTCCGCACCTGTATCTTCTCATCCACAGTCAGTTCTGCAAAGCATACCACCTGGGTGGTATAGGACTTTTTGTTCCTGGCCACAGCCTCCTTCATGCTCTCAATATTGCTCAGGAAGAATTCAGACTGCTCCTGGGGCTGATAGATCACCTGCACCCCTTTTCCGTGGATGCTCTGCACATATCCCTCATCCGCCAGCCGGCCTATGGCCCGGCGCACCGTGTTCCTGGAACAGTCAAACTCCTTTATAAGGGTGTGCTCCGATGCAAGCAGGTCCTGATAAGGATAGGTTCCGCTTTCGATCCTGTTTCTCAGCTGTGTATAAATATGGTCATATTTTGTTTTAGCCATGATAACCTCTCTGTCCCATATTAGGGTTTCTTACTTTGAAACACTCCTGCGCGGGGTGTTTCACATGATCCCCAGTGCGTACCTGCGGATCAGGAACAGCACCAGCAGGTGCAGGGGATAAAAACAATAAAACAGATATTTATTTCCCTGTCCGCCCTTTTCCCCGCTATAAAGCAGCAGAAAAACCGCTGACAGGGCTCCTGACCCAAAGCAGCTTTCCCAGCTGCCTGTGAATGCGACCAGTCCGCCCGCACCCGCCCGGGCTGTCCTGTGTTCTCTCAGGAAATAGAAAACTGCGATCAGGACCATCCCTTCCACCCCGTAATCCATTTGTCCCAGCCAGGCTGCTGCGCTGGCTGCGCAAAATACAAGCAGCATCCAGACATTCCTTCTCAGGTCATAATACCGCTGTGCCATTCTAAAGCCCTGGAGCATCAGGATACCGGTGGCCAGTTCAAAGAACACATTCCTTACGGAACCGACCCACATGTCAAATACAGCCAGTGAAAAGGGAATCTCTGAAATCAGGGCAAAGGCCATCAGCCTCAGCCAGTATTTTCTCCAGCTGCGGGTGTGGAGGAATCCCTCTGTGAGCAAAAAGCAGTACAGCGGAAATGAGATTCTTCCCACCACCCGCATGGTATATCCAACAATACCCACCACATTCTCCCAGGGCGTCTGCAGCAGGGGGCAGTACCCCAGAAGGGGGCCTTTATATACGTACAGATACTCAAACAGCACTAGGCCTATGTGGTCGGTCAGCATTGCAGCCATGGCGATCCATTTGAGGGCATTGGAACTTAATTTCATCTGAAATTCTCCTTTAGAACCGCCAGCAGCCCCTGGCGGTCATTGTCCAGGGTTACATGGGCGGCGCTTCGCTTCACCTCTTCACACGCATTGGCCATGGCATAGCTGTTGTGCACAGCCTGAAGCATGTCCATGTCATTGCATCCGTCCCCCAGGGCAATCACCTCATCCATCCCTACCCCGAAATAGCTGCACAGAAATCGCACCCCCTCTGATTTTTTTACCTTTCCGTCCATCACTTCCATATACACAGGTGAGGAGGTGGCAATGGAAAGCCGGGGATATTTTCTCTTAAGGCATCCCTCCAGCCGTTCTATCTCCTCATGGTCTCCCATGAGCAGGAACTTATGGATCCCCTGGTCTGCTGTAAATACAACCTTCATATCGCCGCGCTCCGCTTTGCGGCCGGTGATGGCTTCCTCCTTCATCACCCAGGGATTTTTATCATCATCCACCACCCATCTGCTGCCCCCGTAGGTATTGCAGCAGATCCGTGGATACTCTCTGTCCAATAGTTCCTTGATTTCCATAGCCACACCCAGGTCCATCTGACAGCTGTACAGGTTTTCACCCCTTTCATCCCGGATCAGCGCTCCGCTGTAGCACACCATGGGAGCACTGTTTCCAATCTGGTCCTGTATGGTGGTCATGGCATCCGGCATCCTGGCTGAAACAAGGATAAACGGGACTCCCTCCCGCTCCAGTTTAAGGATCTCCTGCCGGGTCTCCTCCGGCACCTGATGGCTGCTGTCTAATAATGTGCCGTCAATATCACTGAATATCATCTTATATTTATGTGGTGTCTCTATTGTCCTTCTCAAGCCTTACGGGCCTCCTGCTGCTTACTTTTTATAACATCTTATCACTGACCGGCAGGTTTGCAAAGCATTTTTTATGGTCATCCGGTATGGCTTTGCACTACATACCATCCATTCCCCCTTGTAATTATTCCAGCATGTTATATAATCAATAGTATGACCTTTGTTAAAAAGTCGTTAAAATTATGGAGGAAACACATGAAAAAAAAGACTCAGTTTTTACTGAACCTGGTTCTGACCCTCGTCTTTGCGGCGCTGATCATCTTCCAGGGTCCAAACTTAAACCCCCTGTACCCTGACGGTGCATTTTCCTGGTGCTTTATCATCAGCTGTTATGTGGTGCTGAATTTCTTCGTGGCCCTTGGAAGCCTGCGCATTACCAGCAATGAATTTTACCGTCCCCAGATAACCCTTGACAAAAGCGTAAAAGGCTACAAGACAGGTTTTGTCCTGCTGGCCATTTTGTGGGTCCTGTATTTTGCAGCGACCGTGCTATCCATGCCCCTGTTCAACTACAAGGCATACCGCGACCAGCTGGGAACACCGGTGGTGTCGGAATTTACGGACACGGTCCAGCCCCTGGCCTTAAACCAGCTCCCCATTGTGGACAAGAGTCTGGCCAAGGAACTGGCTGACAAAAAGGTGGGTGAGAACCCGGGACTGGGCAGCCAGGTGGTACTGGGCACCCCTGTGATCCAGAAGGTGAATGACAAGCTGGTATGGGTGGTTCCCCTGGAGCACTCCGGCTTCTTTAAATGGCTTAAGAACATGGACGGCTCTGCGGGATACATTGTGGTATCGGCCAGTGATGTCAGCGATGTCACCCTGGTAACGGACCACAAGATCAAGTACCAGGCAAACGCCTATATCCTGGATGACTTGAATCGTCATGTGCGCTTATTTGGAGGCGGACTTTTTAAAGGGCTGACGGACTACTCCTTTGAGCTGGACGATAACGGCGTGCCCTACTGGGTCATTTCCACTTATAAAAACCGCTGGCTCTTTAATCTGCCCGAGGCCACCGGAGTGCTGACAGTCAATGCCACCACAGGTGAGACAACCCATTACACCATTGACAGTCTGCCGGAATGGGTAGACCGCGTGCAGCCTGAACGCTTTGTGATGGAGCAGATACAGAACCAGGGTATGTATGTCCATGGCATCTTCAACTTCTCCAACCAGGATAAATTCCGCCCCAGCCAGGGTGATATCATCATTTACAACGGCTCCCGCTGTTACCTGTTTACGGGTCTTACCAGTGTGGGCTCCGATGAGTCCGCCATCGGTTTTATCCTGGTGGATATGGTCACAAAGGAATCTAATATTTACCAGATGAGCGGCGCCACGGAGATGGCTGCCCAGAGTTCAGCCGAGGGCAAGGTTCAGCAGTACGGATACAGAGCCTCCTTCCCCATGATCATCAATATGGACGGACAGCCCACCTATTTTATGACCCTTAAGGACAATGCGGGCCTGATCAAGCAGTATGCATTTGTGTCTGTTTCCAACTACACCAATGTGGGTACCGGAGAGACCATTGACAGCGCTCTGCGCAATTTCCGTCAGGTCCAGGGCACTGCCAACAGCAACATTTCCACAGGTCAGGCCACATCCGCCATCAAGGGAACCGTGCTGCGGATCGCCAGCGAGACCATTGACGACACCATCACCTACAAGGTGATCCTGGAAGAGCAAAAGGACCACATTTTCACCGTATCCTATGAACTCAGCAATGAACTGGCATTGACCCAGCCAGGGGACAGGGTGTCCATGGATTATATGGAGGACAGCTCCGGCGTGTGCGCTGCCTTCTCCTTTGACAACCTGGAATTCAAACAATCCGGCGCCAAGCCTGCCTCCTGACCCAGTGCCAAACCTGCCTCCTGACCCGTGAGGCAGTCCGGCGGGCCTTAATCCCGCCAGGATTGGAGCCTTATAACAACCGGAACGTACACCGTCTGGTATACCATGCAAAAATACCACGCAAAAATGCTGCCATAAGCGGTTTATATCCCGCCTGTGGCAGCATTTTAATGTTTCCCCCTTTTTGTCCCATCTTTCGCCGGTCAGTCAAACATCCGGACAATGGGCTTAAGCCGCCTTGCCAGCACTGCTGCCATGACGCATAATATGAAATCACCGCCCACGGTCAGCAGGAAACAGTTGATAAACACCAGCTTCCAGGTTACAGGCATATGGATGACAAAATTGCTGATAAAATAAAAATAAAACATTCCGGACAAATACATGACGATCATGCCCCAGAAAGCGGAAAACAGATACCATCTTACGGTTGTCCGCTGGGAAAGCCTGGCAATACTGCCCGTCACATAACAGGCAAAGGCAAATCCCAGGAGGAATCCGAATGTGGGCCGGACCAGATAGGCCGGGCCTCCTCCTGCGGCAAAAATGGGAACCCCCACCAGACCCACTGCCAGATAGATACAGACACTGAGGGTACCCAGCCGCGGACCTAAAAGGAATCCCGCCAGCAGCACAAAGAAAAACTGCAGGGTGAAATGCATGGGAAAGGGCTGCACCGGTATGTTGATCTGTATAAATGCCCCGGTTGCGATCAGCGCTGTAAATAAACCGCAAAATGCCATCTCCCGGACTGACAATGCCCCGTGTTTTACTAGTTTGATTCCGTTCATCTGCTGTGAGTCTCCTATTCTATGTTCGTATTCCAAATTTAGCTGATTTTATTATTGTACCAGCAATTACCCTGTATGAAAAGGAAAATTACAAAAAAGAGGGCCGGCCTCCCCTGGGAGATACCGGTCCCCTGACCTCAATTCCTATGTCTGATCCTGTAGCTGGTCCTGTATTTAATAGAATAATCTGTTCACGGCGCTGAATATGCCGCGGATGGAGGCCCTTGTGATATTGGAACTGATGCCAACGCCATAAGTGGCCTTGCCAGTGGTCTGGTCTACCAGATGGATATAGGAAGCAGCCTCTGCCCCGGAACCGGATGCCAGTGCATGCTCGCTGTAGTCCAAAACCTTGATCTGGATGCCAAGGGCATCCTCCATACCTCTTTGAACCGCATCGATGGGTCCGTTTCCAACGCCCTCAAAGGTCTTCTCAATACCATGATCCATATAGGTGACCTTAGCCAGTGTTGCAAACTCGCCATCCCCTGTCTCTGTATCTGTAATACGGCATTTCCTGAAATGCATTGGTTCCTTGCGATCCAGATAACTTTTCTTGAATTCCTCCATGATCTGCTCAGGCGCAACCTCACCCTGCTGCTCGGAAATCTTCTGGATCACATCCGCAAACTCCTTGTGCATACCCTTTGGAAGCTTGAAGCCATAGAAGGTATCCATTACAAAAGCTACGCCGCCCTTGCCGGACTGGCTGTTGATTCGTACAATGGGCTCGTACTCCCTGCCGATATCGCTGGGATCGATGGGAAGGTAAGGCACCTCCCAGTACTCCCCGTTCCTCTCGTGAAGAGCCTGCATGCCCTTGTTGATGGCATCCTGATGGGAACCGGAAAATGCAGTAAACACCAGCTTGCCCGCATAGGGATGTCTGGGCGGAATATCCATCTTGGTACAGCGCTCATAGATCTCTGCGATCTCACGGATATTCTCAATATTAAGTTCAGGGTTAATGCCCTGTGAAAACATATTATAGGCAACAGTCAGGATATCTACATTACCGGTGCGCTCTCCGTTACCGAACAGAGTTCCTTCCACACGGTCCGCTCCTGCCAAAAGGGCAAGTTCCGTGGACGCAACACCCTCTCCGCGGTCATTATGGGGATGTACGCTTAAGATAATGCTTTCCCTGTTCTTAAAATGTGTATTCATCCATTCGATCTGGTCCGCATACACATTGGGAGTTGTCATCTCAACCGTGGACGGAAGATTGATGATAATGGGATTCTCCTTGGTGGCGCCCCAGGTTTCCTGAACAGCCGTACAGATATCAAGGGCAAATTCCAGTTCCGTGCCAGTAAAGCTCTCAGGAGAATACTCCAGGCGGATCTGGGTGTCGCACTCAGCCGCATACCGCTGGACCATCTTGGTGCCGATCACAGCAATATCCTTTATGTCTTCCCTGTCCTTGTGGAATACCACATCCCTCTGTAAGGTGGAGGTGGAATTATAAATATGTACGATCGCCTTCTTAATTCCATCCAATGCCTCAAACGTCCTCTTGATCAGGTGTTCACGGCACTGTACAAGAACCTGTATCTGCACATCATCCGGGATCAGCTTGCGCTCAACCAGTGTGCGTAAAAAGTCATATTCAATCTGCGAAGCAGCGGGAAAGCCCACTTCGATCTCCTTAAAGCCCAGTTTCACAAGAAGATTAAACATCTCCACCTTCTCTTCCACCACCATGGGCTCTACCAGGGCCTGGTTTCCGTCCCTCAGGTCAACACTGCACCATACCGGCGCCTTCATAATCTCCTTGCCCGGCCAGGTGCGCTCCGGAAACTCTACAACAGGGACTCTCTTATATCTCTTATAATTTAACATAACATTTCCTCCATTCTGTTCATCAGTTTAATTGCAGCATGCCAATCCTACGGTATTCTTCCTCAGCCCGTACCGGGCAGTCGCTCAATTACGCCGTAACGGCGGACGATGAACAGTACTACTCTTACTGATTCAGCCCCACTTCACATCATTCCTTTACTTTTAAAATCGCTGTTCTTTTTCGCAACGTTAACTTATTATAGCATATTTCAAAATATCTGACAATACAGATACATTTCTCTGCTATTCTCAATAGTTATACCTTTCATTCCTCTGTTTTATAAATAGATGCTGTTTTCCACCATATTCAGGGAGTTGGGCTTAAAAAGGCTGCCGCAGCCCGCGCTAAAACAGCAGACTGCCACAGCCCATATCAAGTCCGTATCCTTACACACAATGTCCCTGGCCCTTCATCACGTCAATGACCTGGTCCACATATTTTTCACATAGATCCAGAGCCGGGGCCTCCACCATAACGCGCACCACCGGTTCCGTACCGGACTGGCGCAGAAGGATCCTGCCGTCAGTGCCCAGACTTTCAGCCACCCTGGCAACCTCTGCCTGGACAGCCCCGTCATCCTGGGCCTCCTTTTTATCCTTTACACGCACGTTTTTAAGTACCTGAGGATAGATCTCAACCTCTGACGCCAGCTTATCCAGAGGCTGCTTTTTCTCCAGTACTACCTCCATCACCTTCAGAGATGTAAGGATCCCGTCACCTGTGGTGGCATGTTTGCTGAAAATGATATGTCCGGACTGCTCTCCGCCCAGGCAGTTGCCTGTAGCCGCCATGTTTTCATACACATACTTGTCGCCCACAGCTGTCTTCACATAGGAGATGCCTTCCCTTTCAAATGCCTTATAAAGGCCGAAATTGGACATAATGGTGGTGACCACCGTATTGTCAAACAAGGTTCCCTGCTCTTTCATATACTTACCGCAGATGTACATGATCACATCGCCGTCCACCACATTTCCCATGGCATCCACTGCAATGCATCTGTCCGCGTCACCGTCATAGGCAAATCCCAGGTCGCATTTGTTGTCTGTCACAAACTTCTGGAGATACTGGATGTGGGTGGAACCGCAGTCCGTGTTTATATTCAGGCCGTTGGGCTCATTGTTCATCACGTGGGTCTCTGCGCCCAATGCATCAAATACATTCTTAGCAATGGCGGAGGCGCTGCCGTTGGCACAGTCCAGGGCCACCTTCATATTCTTAAAGGAACGGGTGGCAATGGAGATCAGGTAGCCGATATAGCGGTTGCGGCCTGCGGCAAAATCCACGGTGCGGCCAATATTTTCCTTCCTGGCCAGAGGGATCTCGCCCATCTCCCCGTCCAGATATTTTTCGATTTCCAGGATTACTGATTCCTCCAGCTTTTCACCCTTTTCATTGATAACTTTTATACCGTTGTCATAAAATGGATTGTGGCTGGCGGAGATCATAATGCCGCAGTTAAAACCTTCGGTGCGCACCACATAGGACACGCTGGGGGTTGTGGTCACATGGAGCAGATACACATCTGCGCCGGAAGCCGTAAGGCCTGCAACCAGGGAATACTCAAACATATAACTGCTTCGTCTGGTATCCTTTCCGATGACGACCCGGCATCTCTCATCCGGAGTCTTCTGTCCATAATACCATCCAAGAAAACGGCCCACTTTGTAGGCATGTTCCACTGTCAAATCCACATTGGCTTCCCCGCGGAAACCGTCCGTACCAAAATATTTACCCATTGATTCTTAATTCCTCCCTGTCTCTTTTTTGGCTGCTGTCATATTCCCCCGGCACTGTCTTATATAAATTACGGTACTACATCATACCATTCTCTTTTAAAGTCTCCAGGTAACGGCCCAGGGCATCCTGCCAGGCCGGCAGCCTGTCAAATCCATTTTCCGTCAGTTTTTCTTTGCTCATACGGCTGTTCTGAGGGCGCTTTGCCTTGGCCGGGAATCCGGACGAGTCCACGGGCGTCACCTTCACCCGGTCCATACCGGCCTGGCGGAAGATCTCGCAGGCAAATTCATACCAGCTGCACATCCCTTCATTGGTGGCATGATAACGGCCATAGCGGTCTGTCTGTATCATATCCACCAGAAGGCGGGCCAGATCATAGGTATAGGTAGGGGAACCCACCTGATCGTCCACCACGCTTACCGCACCCTTTTCTTTCCCCAGGCGCAGCATTGTCTTAATGAAATTCTTACCGTTAACCCCAAATACCCAGGCGATCCTCACAATAAAGTATTTGGACACGTTCTGCTCCACGCTGATCTCACCCTCGTACTTGGTCAGGCCATAGACATTGAGCGGTTCCCTGTGGTCATCCGGCTCCCACGGGCGCTCACCGCCACCGTTAAACACATAATCCGTGCTGATATACATCATCTTGATGTCCAGTGCCTTGCAAACCTTGGCGATATTGCGGGTCCCCTCAGCGTTGACCCTGCGGCACAGCTCCAGGTTATCTTCAGCAGCATCTACTGCAGTATATGCTGCGCAGTGGATAACTGCGTCTGGTTTTACATCGGAAATCACGGTTTCACAGGCTTTCTTGTCAGTGATATCCATCTCCTCCACGTCCACGCCAATGCCTTCAATCCCCCGTGAAGCCAGTTCGTTCATCACATCATATCCCAGCTGCCCTTTTACACCTGTTACAAGAACTTTCATAATACAATTCCCTCCGTTCTTAATAAAGGCTGGCAGAAAACCGGTACGCCCTTTGGGAAATCTTTCCCGGGCGTTCATGTCCTCCGTCAGCCACATCCACAACATTCAACTATATTGGTAACTATTCCAACAATACAGTTTCTGCACGGTTCTGCGTAGTTTTACACAGTTCTGCACAGCTTTACAGGCGGCTGCCGTACATCTTATCAAAGTAATTGCTGTACTCACCGCTTAAAATATTCTTCCACCATTCCTGGTTCTCAAGATACCATTTTATGGTCTGATCAATTCCTGTATCGAAATTATAGTTCGGCTTCCAGCCCAGCTCTGTCTCGATCTTAGTTGGGTCAATAGCATAACGCATGTCATGTCCCGGACGGTCCGTGACAAACTTGATCAGGCTCTCCGGTTTGTCCAGAGCCCTCAGTATGGTCTTGACCACTTCCAGGTTGGTGCGCTCATTATGTCCGCCGATATTATATACTTCACCTTCCCGTCCCTTATGGATCACAAGGTCTATGGCCTCACAGTGGTCCGCCACATGAAGCCAGTCCCTTACATTTTCGCCGGTGCCGTATACCGGAAGCTCCTCATCCGCCAGGGCACGGCTGATAATAAGAGGGATCAGCTTTTCCGGAAAATGATAAGGGCCGTAGTTATTGGAGCAGCGCGAAACAGTCACCGGCAGTCCATAGGTCCTGTGGTAAGCCAGCACAAACAGGTCGGCACCGGCCTTGGATGAGGAATAGGGACTGGATGTGTGAAGAGGCGTTTCCTCGGTAAAGAAAAGGTCTGGCCTGTCCAAAGGCAGGTCGCCGTACACCTCATCAGTGGACACCTGGTGATAACGCTTAATGCCATAGGTGCGGCATGCGTCCAACAGTGTGGTGGTTCCCATAACATTGGTCCTTACAAAGCTCTCGGGATCCGTAATGGAGCGGTCCACATGGCTTTCCGCCGCAAAGTTAACGATCACATCCGGCTTTTCCTTTTCAAACAGGTCAAAGATAAACTTCCTGTCGGCAATATCACCCTTTACAAACTTGTAGTTAGGCTTGTCCTCTACCGGCTTTAAGTTCTCCAGATTACCTGCATAAGTCAGCAGGTCCAGGTTGATGATCTGGTAATCCGGGTACCGGTTCACCATATGGTGTACAAAGTTACTTCCAATAAAACCGGCACCGCCGGTTACGATGATCTTCATCTTATGCTTCCTCCTTGTTGCGAACGCTTTGGATCGTCCGTCCCTTTAGATATCCTGGGGATGGATCTTATCCACATATTTGCCATCCAGAACATCCTTTAAATATTTTCCATACTGATTCTTTTTAAGGACCTCATAGGTTTCCATTACCTGTTCCCTGGTGATCCAGCCCCTGAGATATCCGATCTCCTCCAGACAGGCGATCTTGCGGTGCTGGTGGGTTTCCACTGTCTTCACAAAATTGGTGGCCTCCACCAGGGATTCATGGGTTCCCGTATCCAGCCAGGTAAAGCCCTGGCCCAGCAGGATCACATCCAGCTCTCCGTTTTCCAGGTAAATGCGGTTCAGGTCCGTGATCTCCAGCTCACCTCTGGCTGAAGGCTTTAAGTTCCTGGCATACTCCACCACCCGGTTGTCATAAAAATAAAGGCCGGTCACACAGTAATTGGATTTTGGCCGGGCGGGTTTCTCCTCAATGGACACAGCCTTTCCGTCCTTGTCAAACTCCACAATGCCAAACCGCTCAGGGTCGTCCACATAATAACCGAACACAGTTGCCCCTGTCTCTTTAGCCGCGGCCGCACGCAGTCGCTTTGTAAGCCCCTGTCCATGGAAAATATTGTCCCCAAGTACCATGGCCACAGAATCGCCGCCAATAAACTCTTCCCCGATGATAAATGCCTGAGCCAGTCCGTCCGGGCTGGGCTGCACCGCATAGCACAAACGAATGCCAAACTGATGCCCGTCCCCCAGCAGCGCCTCAAAACGCGGTGTATCATCCGGAGTGGAGATGATCAGGATATCCCTGATCCCTGCGTTCATAAGAACTGACAGCGGATAATAGATCATTGGTTTATCATAAATTGGAAGCAGCTGCTTCGAGGTTACCTTGGTCAGAGGATACAAACGTGTCCCGCTTCCTCCGGCGAGTATAATCCCTTTCATTTTTCCTCCTTCGCTATGAGCAGTGCCCATACCTCATTCGCTCTATTTTTCTTTGTCCAATATACCATACTATCTTTATTTTTTCAAATAAACTGATAAATATTTCGTTATTATTCAGGAAGACTTAATATTATTCCATCCCGGTCATTCCGGCTGTACTCCCGGCTCCCCCGGATAGAGGACACTGCACTCCCCGCCATTGTTAATGGTCTCCACCCGGATCGTACCCTCAGAGGACATCAGCCACAGCGGCAGCGGCCCGGTTCTCAGCGGACGGTTCCTCCGTGTTATTTGCTGCGGCGGCGTCATTTGCCTGATCCTCCTCTGTGGTCCGGGCCAATCTGTCCCCGCCGGCCGTTGAAGGTGAGCACGCTGTAAAAAGCATGCACACCGCTGTAAGTAAAACTGCAACTTTTCTCCTCATTTTCTTTCTCCTTTGTCCATATCCCTTCAAACAGTTCTCGGGATCATCACTGTATAGTATCTCATTTCCAAAGGATTATACCCCGTTTTATGTAACACTGCAAATTTATTCATAAAATTGTAAGGCGGCAGCCTTCCTCCACAAAAAGAGGCGCTTTCCCTTTTAAGGGCAAAGCGCCTCCTCTGTCCGGTTAACCGGTTTTCAATCAAAAAGTAATCTCTTTAAACTTCTCAATATGACCCTTGATGGCCACTTCCACCGGCAGACGCTCCGCACTGGACGCGCCGTAAAAGCCATGGACCCCCTTTGTGTGGGTCAGGACATATTTGGCATCCTCGGGACTGGAAATCGGCCCTCCATGACAGAGGACTATGACATCGCTGCGCTCAGATGTTGCAGCATCATGTATTTCCTGTACGGTCTTTACCGCAATATCCAGATCCATAATGGACTCGGCCCCAATAGAGCCGCCCACCGTACAGCCGCAGTGTGCTACGATCACATCCGCACCGGCCTTTGCCATCCTGACCGCCTCATCAGGGTTAAATGCATATGGCGTTGTAAATAAATCCATTTCGTGGGCAATACGAATCATTTCTACCTCTAGGTTGTAGCTCATCCCAGTCTCCTCAAAGGTCTGTCTCATCCTTCCCTCAAACAAGCCTACTGTGGGGAAATTTTGGACCCCTGAATAACCCACATCCCGTACTTTTTTCAAGAAGCAGGTCATATCCTTAAACGGGTCCGTTCCATTAACTCCCGCCAGGACCGGTGTGTCTTTAACCACTGGAAGTATCTCCCCCGCCATGTCCATTACAATCTGGTTGGCGTCCCCATAAGCCAGCAATCCGGCACTTGACCCCCTGCCCGCCATGCGGTACCGCCCGGAGTTATATACGATAATTAAATCCGTTCCTCCTGCCTCCTCAAATTTGGCGCTGATTCCCGTACCTGCCCCTGTGCCAATAATGGGGCGCCCTTCACTGATATTTCGGCGAAGCCTGCGAAGTATTTCCTCTCGTCTAATTATCATACTATTTTACTTCCTTTCCTTAATCAGTTTTATTATGATCCATGATCTTAAGCAGCAGCTTAACTGCCTGCTCAGCGAACAAATCATCATTGATATTGGCATCCACCTTAACAACAGGAATGTCTTTATGTACACTGCGTTGGATCGCATCAAACAAAACCCGGTCTGCTTCCCAATCGCAAAACGCCTCCCCCTCTCCGTCCAGTATGGATACACCTTTCAGAGGAAGGATAAAGGCAACAGGGGAGTCAGACTTATTGGCCTTTTCCGCAAGTATTTTCCCCAGGGCCGTATTTTCCTTTTTATCGGTTCTCATAAGGGTTACCATAGGATTCCACTCATAAAATATGCGTTTTGCTTTTATGTATGTTTCAGGGACAGTGTCCCGGCATCCGAAATTGACCATGTCAAGACATCCCGGAGCGATCACATGGGGAATCCCGGCAGCTGCTGGGCCATCCAGACGCTGGGGCCCTGCGGACAGAATTCCATGGCAGATCTCATCCGCCCATTCCGTGGTGGTGATATCCAGACATGCGGCGCAGTGCCCGCCCATAATCAGTTCCTCCATGGAACGCCCGCCGCTGCCCGTGGCATGGAAGATGATGGGCGCATACCCGGCTTCTTCCAAACGGGCAGCACATTTTTCCACACAGGCAGTGGTATTTCCAAACATAGAAATACAGATAATGGGTTTATCGTTCCCATCCGGTATAAAATCATACTGCATCATCCCCCAGACCGCTCCGGCTGCCCTTGATATGATCATCCTGGAAAAACGGTTCAGCCCGCAGATATCCACAATGGACGGGAACAGCACAATGTCCTTGGTACCCACATACTCCCTTGTATCCCCTGACGCCAGTGTAGTAATACACACCTTGGGGAACCCCAATGGAAGGCCCTGCATGGCTGTGGCTGCAATGGATGTTCCTCCGCCTCCCCCCATACCGATCACACCCTGGATGGAATGTTCCGCCTCCAATCCCACCGCGATCTTACGGGCGCCAAGGCACATGATCTTCATGGCCCAGCCGCGGTCCCCCTTTTTCCTCAGTTCTTCCAGGGGCACACCCCCTGCAAGAGCTACCTCCTGCGCTGCTATCCGGACAGGGAACGAACCCACAGGTTCAAATATACCCACATCCATGGCAATTATGTCCGCTCCCCTTCTCTCAAGTTCCCGGTACAGATAATCAAATTCCTTTCCCTTGGAGTCAAATGTCCCCAACATCAAGATCGTCTTTTTCATGCTGTTTGTCCTATTTGGTATTAATAATTCCCGCCATGGCTCTCGCGGTATTCCTGAAGGTTTTCCTTTGTTACCAGCAGCGGATCCACATAGATTTCCTTTTCCTTCAATGTTCCGCCTGTTACCAGGGTCTTCATTGCCTCCACTGCCGCCTCACACTGTGACTGCGCGTTCATATCAAAGGAACCTCTCTGTTCACCTGCTTCGATCGCATCCAGCGTATCCAGCTCACAGTCATTTGAATAAATGGGCAGGGTTCCAAGCACTCCGTTGTCCTTCATAACCTGCCGTACACCAGTAGCCATACCATCATTCATACACACCACGCCATCAATCTTGGTCCCTGATGAAAACCAGGTTTCTGTCAATGCCATGGCATCCTCTGCGTTCCAGTTGCCTGCTCCGTCAAACACCACATTGATATTGGGATACTCTGCCAGTGCCTTGTCATACCCCTTGCGGATCGCCACGGTTGCGCCATGTCCTTCCGAGCCGTTTACAATTGCCAGGTTAAAAGCTTCTCCCAGTTCTTTTACTTCCAGGCTGATGGCTTCATATCCGGTCTGGGCCAGGCTGCAGGCCACTACACAGTCAACATATGTATTATCTTCCACTCCTTCATGTAACGTCATAACAAACATACCGGCTTCCTTGGCCTCTTTAAATCCCAGGGTCACGCCCTCACCTGTACAGTCGCACACAATGCCCACATATTCCTTGCTGGCAATTCCCTGCTCGATCTGGGACAGCTGCTTTGCCTCATCGGAATCAGCGGTAAGGTGATCACACTCAAATCCGTTTTCGTTGGCAACCTCCACAAAGACCTCCCCCATATATGACATAAAGGAATTGTTGTTGTGTGTCTGAAGAAACAAGATTTTTCCCAGGCTTCCATCGCTTTTTTCCGTTTGAGCTGATTCACCTGCTGTGGTTTCCTCTGGTTTTGTAACCTTTTCCTCTGATGTCTCCTTTGCAGTTGATGCCTGCGCTGCAGGAGCCGGTTCATTCTTCTGACCGCACCCCGCCAGGCCAAGCACCATAGTTGCCGCCATTGCCACTGCTAATAATTTTTTCATCTTTTTCCTCCTTTTATTTTGGTGTACTTCTGGAATCTTCCAGAGTACACTTTGCTTTTTATTTCTTTTTTCCATTTACACGCACATCAATATATACGGCAACGAATATGATGACTGCCTGCAGAATCTGCTGAAAGTATGTGTTAATTCCCAGGATATCCATTCCGTTGCTGATAACACCCACGATCAGCACGCCCACCATTGCCCCGTACATGGTGCCTACTCCTCCGGAAAGTGAAACGCCTCCGATCACTGCGGCGGAGATAACGGTCATCTCATAGCCGCTGGCGGAATTGGCATTGCCTGAGGAAATACGGCTTGCCATCAGAAAGCCGCAGATTCCGGCGCACAGTCCGCTGATCGCATAGGCGGAGCATTCTATGAGCTGCGTGTTGATACCCGAGTACCTTGCCGCGGATTTATTGCCTCCCAACGCATAAATCCTACGCCCATATGTGGTAAAATGAAGGATCAATACTCCGATGATCACAGCTCCTGCAAAATAAAAAACCATGTAGGGGATTCCATAATTATCTATGATCCCGTCCGCATTATAGGTCCTTCCCAAAAAACCGTTTGATATATTGACAAACCTTTCATTGAGATTAAAGATCGCCTTTGCGTTGGTGTACACATAAGCAGCTCCTCTGGCCGCAAGCATCATGCACATGGTCATGATAAACGGGGGAATCTTTGCATAGGCAACTCCCAGTCCGTTGATGACCCCGCATGCAGTGCCGATCAAAACGGCGATTATAATAGGTATATACAGGGGCATATTAAGATGATCACCCGAGCAATAGCGGGCTGCAAATACCGCGGACAGCGCTACAATAGATCCAATGGAAAGGTCGATTCCCCCTGTGACCAGCACGATGGTCATTCCCACACACAGGATACTGTATAAGCTGACCTGCTTAATGATCAAAAGCAGATTATTTACAGTGAAAAAGGACTGGGACAGACTGGACCATAGTATGATCAGTGCGATCAACACAAACACAATTCCCATTTTTGAAACAATTTTTTTAATATCCGGCTTCTTATCTTTCGATTTCAACATAACCTCGCTCCTCAGACATTATTCTTTTACAATGGCGGCCATAATATTTTCCTGTGTGGCATCCTGCGCAAGCAGCTCCCCAGCAAGGCGCCCCTCCTTAAGAACCACGATCCTGTCACACATGCCCAGGAGTTCCGGCATCTCCGATGATATCATCAGAACCGCCTTCCCCTCCTTTGCCAGTTCCTGGATCAGCTGATAGATCTCAAATTTAGCTCCCACATCGATTCCCCTTGTGGGTTCATCCAAAAACACAATATCAGGCTGTGTCAAAAGCCATTTTGCAACCACGATCTTCTGTTGGTTCCCTCCCGACAGGGAATTGACCGGCTGTTCCTGGCTGTTGGACTTAATATTCATCTGCTCGATCATCCTTGCCGTACAATCCCGTTCCCCCTTACTATCCGGAAATATCCCCCTGCATCGGCTGACTCCCTTTAAGATGGTCAGGCACATATTGGATCGGATTGACCCCACAAGATTCAGTCCGTCACGTGCACGGTCCTCGGGTATGAATGCGAAATGATATCTCATGGCATCCCGCGGACACCTGATATGGATCTCCTCTCCATTTAACAGGACTTTTCCCTTTGTATAAGGATTGATCCCAAATATGGAGGACACTACCTCGGTTCTCCCCGCCCCCACCATGCCGGCCAGCCCAAGTATCTCACCCTTGCGGATGGTAAAGCTTATATCGTGGAATTCTCCCCTTCGTTCCAGCCCCCTTACTTCAAAAACAACATCCCCGATCTGTTTTTCCACCCTGGGATATATGTTTTCTATCTTCCTCCCCACCATTTCACTGATCATGACATTCTGTTCCACTTCATGGATCGGGCGGGAACTGATGATATTGCCGTCCCGCAGTACACAGACCGTGTCCGCAACCTGTACCAGTTCATCCAGCTTATGGGTAATATATACCATTGCCACACCATGTTTTTTCAGGTTTGAGATGGTGGCAAATAAAATCCTGACCTCCGAGTCGGTCAGCGCCGAGGTGGGCTCGTCCATGATCACAATCTTGGAATCATATGAGATGGCTTTGGCTATTTCCAACAGCTGCATTTCCGAAACCGTAAGGTCCTTTACCTTGCGGTCCAGGTCTAAATGGATCCCCAGCCGTTCCAGCAGGGCTTCCGCCATTTTCCGCTGTTCCTTTTTTCTGATAAAGATAAATTTGTGGGGCTCCCGCCCCACGTACATGTTCTCCGCCACCGTAAGTTCCGGAAACGGGGACATTTCCTGAAAGATCATGGATATTCCCCTTGACAATGCCTGGTGGGGATTGGAAAACACCACCTTCTCCCCCTCCAGAAAGACCTCACCGGCATCCGCATGGTACTCTCCCATAAGAATCTTCATCAAGGTTGATTTTCCCGCTCCATTCTCTCCGACTAATGCAGTTACTTTTCCTTTCTCCAGTGTCAGATCCACTGAGTGAAGGACTTCGACTCCGTTAAATGACTTCCTTAATCCTCTTATTTCCAACAAAGGAATTTTTGCCATAAAGCACCTCTCCTCGCAGGGAAAAATTAGCTAATTTTTTATTTTTATACAATAATATTAGCATCATAATTAACCTATGTCAAATTAATATATAACCTAATTTTATCTATGTTAGGTTCTAGTTGTTAGACTAACAAAAAAGCCCCCTTACCAATCTCTTACGATCGATAAGGGGGCTTGATATAGCCGGCTCAGTCAACTGCCTTTGTGGTCGCTCCCAGCACCAGCTGCGGAACAATGGAAATCCTTCTCACAGCCAGCCCGGGGTTCTCAATCCTGTCCATAAGATAATGGACCACCAGTCTGCCATACTCTCTTTTGTTAAAACCAACGCTGGTCAGAGGAATGGGAAGATGATCATCCAGATCATTATTAAATCCGGTCACTGACACATCCTCGGGCACTTCAATCCCCATTTTATTCAGCAGGAATATCAGCGACTGGGCATATGTATCCGTGCTGCATATAATGAGGGACGGCAGGCTTCCATTGTTTTTTAGATCCTGCAGCTCATGCACCAGGTCACTGGATTCAAAGTAGTTTTCTTTATCCCAGATATTGGATATTACCACCCCGTACTGGGCAGCTGCCTCCTTGACTCCGTCAAACCGTTTTTTCATGGACGGCCGTTCCAGGGAACCGTAATAGCCGATCCTCGTATGGCCCATCCGGATCAGACGTTCGCACAGGCAGAAGGCGCCCTCCCGGTCCGCAAAATGCATGGTGTCATAGGGAAATAAGTTATAGGGAGGGTATGTCAGGATCATCATAGGCCGGTCATAAACCGCTGCCTTTTCCACAAAAGACAGGCTCTTGTATCCTGCAAACAGTATCCCTGCCGCTTCCTCCGCCTCCTGCTCCACCAGGCTGTCCTCCACATCGGATGTAACCTTTAAATGCAGGGAATATCCGATAAGGGCCAGAGCATTCTCCACCCCCAGCATCACCTTCATCCAAAACCCCGTATCCTGGGCATCATATTTAGGTATAATGAATAAAACATACTTTTTACCGCTGTTCTGCGCCTTCTTTCTCACATAACCCAAACGCTCACAGGCATCCAGCACCTGTTTCCTGGTCTCCTTGCTTACACCGCTTTTACCGGCTATTGCCCGCGACACTGAAAACTTTGAAAGCTTTGTCTCCGCTGCAATATCATCCAGCGTTATCTTCTTTGCCTTTTCTGTCATTTCGGCCTCCGCAACATCTATAATAATATTATTATATAGTATTGCTAATTTTTATTCAAGCCTTTTGTGCGGATTCGGCCGTTAAATCCCCCTCCGGCCTGTTCACTCACTCCCCGATCCCCATCAGGTCCAGAAGTTCCTGCACCTTCTCAGGGCTGTCTCCAAAGGACTTAACAGGCGCGCCGGCGTACCGGGAACACTCCTTCTCCGTGATGGTGCCGCAGCGCTTGGCGGGTCCGCTTTCCAGTTCCACGGCGTACGTCCAGTCAACCTGCCCCAGATTCCCGGTCAGGGCTATGAGCACACAGGAATATGCCCGCATCTTTTCTTCCATCACAGCGGAATTGGATGTGCTGTCCTCAAACTTCATGGTCCATCCATAGGGCTCTTTTGTTGTCTGAAGCTCATTTTTAAAGCTTCCCAGCTCCTTTCCTATGCCCAGAAGCCCGGCGAGTTTTCCATTGGCCGACATGTTCCCCACATAGGGATTCCTGGCCGCGTACAGATCATTGGCAAGGCGGCTCACAACCGTACCGTCCCCCTTCACAGTGATGCCGTTGATATCCATCTGCCTGCCCGGCTGGGGAAGCTTTAAATCCAGGTTAAAGGACCCGCTCCTGTTCCATGGGGATGCCAGGCATGCATAGATTACCAGCCTATCCTTTCCGTCCGCCCCTGAGACCACCTTATAGCGGCTGTATACAGAGGCCGAATTATAGAATACGCCTCCAACCTGCACCCGATCATGATTAACATTGGTGTAAGTGATCATGTAGGAATCCGCAGGAAGCCCAATGATAAACAGTTTTACAAACAGCACAGAGACAGTGAGGAGGAATACGGCCGCGGCTCCTGCCAGCACACTCCTTACGTTTCTCCTCCTTACCTTTTTCAGGTAATCGATCTGCCCCTCCTCCTTGGCGGACCGGCCTTCTCCTTCCACATCCTTTTTCATGCGCTGGTACATTTCCCTGCACTCCCCGCATTGCTCCAGGTGTTCCCTGATCTCCTGCCCGCTTGCCTCACTGGTCAGCCCATCCGCATACAAAGGCAGCAAATCCCTTATGACTTCACATGGTATCTTATGGTTCATAATTTTTCCGCCTCCTTCATTACCCGCTCTTTTCCGCGGTAATAGGTCACCCTTGCCCAGTTCTCACTTTTCTCCATAATCTCCCCAATCTGACCGAATGTAAGGTTTCCCACCAGCCTGAGATACATCACCTCCCGCATGGGATTCTCCAGCCCATGCACCAGCCTCAGGATCTGGATGCTGTCCCAGGAATGGAACATCTGCTTTTCAGCAGAATCCACAGGTATCTCTGCTGCCTCCTCCAGGGGCACATGCTTTTTCTGCTTCCGCAAATGCTCATACCACAGGTTCCTGGCAATGCCGCAAAGCCAGGTGGATACGCTGCTTTTCCCTTTGTAGGTACCAATATTCTTTACCGCCTGGTAAAATGTCTCCTGGGTCAGCTCCTCCGCCAGATCGGGATCCTGTGTCCGGGTCAAGAGAAAACCATATATCATTTTTCCGTGCTTTAAATAGATTTCTTCCATGGAATCCATATATGTATTTCCTCCTTCTGTTAATTAGTGTCACGGCCCCCGGATTCGTTACAGACAAAGACAAATTTTCATATAATTTTTTTATGGGACATTACCCTCAGTATACCCAAAATGCAGCCGGGATTCAACCTTCGCGGCAAAATGCAGCCGGGGTCCATCCTGCGCAGAAAAAGATGCCCATACTCCTCAGAGGAATACAGGCATCTGATAAAAGGTCCAAAATGGTTGCTGAGACCATTCCGGGTTTCTGTTTAATTCCAGGAAAATTCAGACCAGTTGTAGCTTTCCATGGCAGGGCATACCTTGCAGTTTAAATCCTTGTTGTAGGCAATATTGGACACCATATAGAACAGGTTGATCCTGGGCACGTCCTCTGCCTCTATGTCCAAAGCCTGCCTGATCAGATCCAAACGCTGATCCGGGTCATCTGTATTGGCCTGCTGTTCCACCAGTTTGTCATACTCGGGATTGGAGTAGAATGTCATGTTGGAATCCGGGATATTGTCAGTTGACAATGTTCCCAGAAGGAAGGTGGAATCCAGGGTCATGCTTACATTCCCAACCGTATAGCATCCCAGCTTTCCGGCCTTGATATCAGACAGCAGTGCTGCGCGTTCCATAACCTGGATCTCGGCATCCACGCCGATCTCTTTCCACTCGCTCTGTACAATGCTGGCGATCTTCTTGGTGTAATCTTCCCTCACAGAGATAGTGGTCTTAAATCCATTGGGATATCCTGCCTCTGCCAGGAGGGCCTTGGCGCCTTCCGGGTCATACTTGGGCGTATCAATGGTATCCGCGCCCGGGTTGGGAGTGGTCTGGTCAGTGAGAATGATCTCTGCCGGCATTCCTGCGCCGTCCATTGCGCCTGCTATGATATCATCGCGCTTTACAGACATAGCCAGGGCTTTTCTCACCTTTACGTCATTAAAAGGCTCTGCGTTTACATTAAATGCAAGATTCCAGATTGATGTGCCGTTGGTCTCCTGGTATCCCAGTTTATCGTTGGACTGTACGGTCATTACATCCAGCCCTCCTATATTGTGCACCAGATCCACATCCCCGCTCTCCAGGGCAACCATGGCAGTGGTGGCTTCCTTGAGCACACGCAGTTCAATGTGTTTGATGGCCGGCGCACCCTTATAGTAGTCCTCGTTGGACTCCAGGATGATCTTGCTTCCCTTCTGCCATTCCACCAGCTTGTATGGACCGCTTCCGCTTGGCTTTGCAGCGTAGTTCTCATCACCCACAGATTCCACATATGCCTTTGATACAATGGCGCTGTTAGTCTGGGTCAGATACTGGAGCGCTGCCAGCTCCTTATACTTTAAATTCACTTTTACCGTGTTTTCGTCCACAACCTCAGCGCTGTCCAGAAAGGATGTGTACAGCTCAGACTGGGGCTTGTCAATGGCCCTGTTCAGGGAAAACGCCACGTCCTCCGCTGTCAGGGCGGAACCGTCCTGGAACTTCACGCCCTCATGCAGATGGAAGGTGATGGACAAACCGTCCTCCGCCACATCCCATGAGTCCGCCAGTCCTGGCACCACGTTGCCCTCCGCGTCCCTGCGCACCAGCGGATCATGAAGGTTGAGGATGATCATGCCTCCGATGGAGTCTGCTGCCAGCTGTGGATCCAGGGTTGTGGGTTCATTGGTCAGCGCAATGGTCAGGGAATCCTTGGTTTCCCCGGATGCCGCTGTCTGTGTCTTTTCAGAGGACGCGGGCGCGTCCGTGCTTTTTTGTCCGCCGCATCCTGTAAGGGTTAAGGCCAGCACTGCTGCTGTAATGGCACAGTTCAACATTTTCTTTTTCATAACTTCTCCTCCTACTACAATATATTTATGGTTAATATCCCTTACATCCAGTAAGGAATTATCCATCTTGTTGCTTAAGCTGTTAGAATGTAAGAGCAATC